>DASVWD010000285.1 GCA_036389795.1 Longimicrobium sp. | reverse complement strand
GTGCTCACCCGCGGCTTCGCGTCGTCGCGGACGGCGGCGCCGACGGGGCGGGAGATCTCGGCGGCGGTGTGGCGCCACGCCGCCGGGCGCCGCGGGGGAGCGCGCGGCGGGCGCTAGGGCGGCATCTGGACCGACACCGGGCCGCGCCGGCGCGGAACCTCCGAAGCCGCACCGCAGTACTGAGGCGCTCCGCCGCTCCCGCGAACGCGCCGGTCGTGCTTCCGCCGCGTCTCCCGCCGCCCGCAGCGGCGGCATGGCGTCACCGAAAAGCGTCACCCCCAAAGAGCCGATGAAGTCCCTGCGCACCCTCCTCCCCGCCCTGCTGGCGACCCTGGCCGCCGCGCCGCTCGCCGCGCAGACCATCGCCGGCAAGGTGCTGGACCGCGCCACCGGCCAGCCCGTGAACGAAGCCACCGTCGAGGCGCTGCGCGCCAACGACCGCGTGGCCGCCCGCGCCCGCAGCGACGCGCAGGGCAACTTCGTGATCGTGCTGGACGACGAGGGCGAGTACCGCATCCGCGCGCGGCGGGTGGGCTACCAGCCCAGCACCTCGCTCCCGGTGCCGGTGGAGCGGCGGCAGACGGTGCAGACCGAGCTGCGCATCTCCAGCAGCGAGGTGGTGCTGGACCCGCTCACCGTCACCGCGCGCTCGACGCCGGCGCGCAGCGCGCGCCTGGACCGCGAGGGCTTCTACCAGCGCGAGCGGACGGGCTTCGGCCGGTTCCTCACGCGGCACGAGATCGGGAACATGGTGGTGACCGAGACCTCCACCATCTTCCGCACCGTCCCGGGCGTGCAGCTCGTGCCCACCGGGGGCACGCATTACGCGCTGGTGCTCTCGCGCGGCGGCGTCACCTGCGTGCCGCGGGTGATGGTGGACATGCTCACGATCCCCGCCAGCGAGATCGACACCTTCGTCCGCCCGGAGCACATCGCCGGGATCGAGGTGTACCGCGGCCCCACCGAGATCCCGGGCCGCTTCATGGGCCAGCGCAACGGCTGCGGCCTGGTGGTGATCTGGACCGAGGTCCCCGAGCGCTAGTCCTTGCCGGGTGATCCGGGTCGGACGGCCGGCGCGCCCCCGCGGGACGCGCCGGCCGCTTCGTTTCCATGGCGGAACGAGCGTCGTGCCAAGTCGCTGGCTATCGTCTGATCCCAAGTATCGAAAAAAGCTCACGCAGAGCAGCAGAGAAGCAGAGGACAACGGGGTTTCTCTGCTGACTCTGCTGCTCTGCGTGAGACATGCAGTTCGGATCTCAGCGAATCCACATCACTCCTCGCCCGCGCGCACCTCCTCGATCCGCTCGCCCTCGCGCACGCGGGCGCGGCCGCTGTTGAGCGAGCGCCGCTCCTCCACGGCGCCGTCCGCGGCACGGACGCGCAGCAGCACGTGGGCGGCGCGGGTGAGCGCGGGGTTCCAGGTGGCGGTGCGGCCGTCGTCGGAGAGGCGCGCGGGAATCGGGCCGGTCATGGAGATCGCGGGGGAGCGGTTGGACGGCGTGGACCGTGCGGGGTATAATTGGGCCGGCTCGACTCTTCAGAAAGGACGCACCGATGGCCGACGTTACCTGCGCCCGCTGCGGGCAGACCAAGCCGGGGCTCGCCTTCGCCCCGTTCAACAACGAGCTGGGCAAGCGCATCCATGCCGAGATCTGCAACGACTGCTGGCAGACCTGGCTGGGCCGCCAGACGGCGCTGATCAACCACTACGGGCTGAACCTGCGCGACCCCGAGGCGCGCCAGTTCCTGATGAAGAACACCGAGGAGTTCCTCTTCGGCACCGGCGACACCGAGCAGGTCGACACCAGCAAGCAGGGCACCATCCAGTGGTGAGCCGCCCAGGGTATAGGGAACAGGGGACAGCCAGCAAGACGCGAAGCGCCGCATCCACTCCGGGTGCGGCGCTCCGCTTCGTGTCAATCGCTCCCGGCCTTCAGCAGCCGCGACAGCCTGACTCCGCTGGATTCCTGGGAGTGGTAGATGACGATGCGGTCCGGCTCCGAGGCGAACCACGCGAAGGAATCCCACGCGAGGTGCGCGGCGGCGGCCCGGAACGCGTTGGTGCCGCGATCAAGAAACGCGGTGACGAACGCGGCGTTGCGAGGATCGTATCCGCCCGCTCCAATCAGTGCCAGCAGGTCCTGCTTCCGCTTCTCGTTCACAGGGCCGTCGGTCGCCACGACTTCCACGAACACCAGCAGCGGATCTCGCGGGCCGAGGTCCACCAGGATGATGTCTGGAAGCAGCCGCTGGGCCTCAATCGACAGCCCTACCGAGCGCGCCAGGTCGTCGTCTCGCGCCAGCACCTTGTTGCGCGACTCGCTCACCCAGATCACCCCCGGCTTCTCCAGGAACCTGGGCGCGAACTCCTCGATCACCGCACGCGTGATCTCCGAGCTGGGCCCGGGGCTCATCCACCGGGTTTCCTGGTTGGGGAACCTGACGAGAACACGGTCGGCGTCCACGCCCGACACCACGCCCCTGCGCAGGAGCGCCACGCGGGCCAGCGCGGAGGCACTCAGGTGGTCACGCCGCCAGTCGGCTACGCGCTCCTCGAACGCCTGGTCGTCCAGAAGGAAGAGCTCCGCGAAGTCGCCGGCGAGTGCGTAGCGCGGAGCGGACGAGGTGGTGCTGAGACCCGGACGCTCGATCACGGCGCCGACGCGCATCAAGCCGTTCCGGATCGTCTCGTCGCGGATCGGCTCCCGCGTGTTGTCGGCGAACCAGCGGTCCGAGATGTCTCCCCGTTGCGGGAGGAGCGAGGCACCGCGCCAGGCCAGGCGCTCGGCGTCGGACGTCCTCGCCGTCTGCGCGTCCGTCATCCGCGTCACCTGGTTGGGCCGCAGCCACGTTCCACGCCCTTCCAGCGCCCCGATGTAGAACATCACGAAGACCGTCCTCGCGGCGGTGGCGCGGACCAGGTAGTTGCGGTGCTCCGTTCCCTTGGGGAAGATGGTCTGCAGGCGAGCGGCGATGGTATCGAGAGCGGGAACGGGAGGAAGCGTTTCCGTCATGCACCTCTCCCGTACGCGTTCTCGATGCAGGTCTCGATCTCGGCTTCCGTGCCGCCGGAGCGGATCAACGCTTCCAGGCCGCGCATCGCGTCGAGGCCGGGGACGGGGAGCGATTCCAGCTCGAAGGCGGACACGGCCACGCTGCCGCTCATGCAGCGGAAAATCTGGTCGACGAAGCGCGAGTTGAGCAGCGCCGAGATCGCCTCCAGCCCCACGCGCGGCTCGCTTTCGGCCGGACGGACCATGTTCAGGTGGTTCTCCACGACCGCGCCGCCGTGCTCGTCCAGGAAGGCCTGCGGCAGAACCGCCGCGATCAGGCGGCGGCGCTGCTCCTTGGCGGTGGTGCGCTGGACCAGCACGCAAGGGCGGCGCTGCACCAGGTGCTCCTGGTTGGCGAGCAGCCGGAAGAACGGCTTGTGGTTGCGCTTGTTCGCCTGGAAGCGGAACACGCCCCTGAACGGCACCGACTCGGCCCAGAGCAGGGGGAACGAGCCGTCCCCGGGCCCGTCCGCGAGCTGCGGCTTGTGGCGGTTCCACACCAGCGGCCCCGTGGACACCCTGAACCCATGGTCGGAAAGCCGCCCCGGTGTGGCGCGGACGACCTCGATCAGCCGCGCGGTGTCGGGCGTACGGGGGAGCACCCACGGCCCCTCCGAGCTCGCGGGCGCCGGGTAGCGTCCGATCGGCACGACCTCGCCGTCGCGATCCAGCGCGGTCGCGCGGATGGCGCTGACCTGGAGGCCGGTGTCGGTGCGCCCCGGCGCGTAGACCACCAGCAGCGTCTCCTGCAGCACACCCTCGAACACGTTGTCCCGATCGGCGACGAAGTCGAGGGCGACGGGGGGTGCGGCTTCGGCCAGGAAGCTCCGCAGCTTCTTGTAATAGAGCCCGCCGAGGAACGAGGTGGGGGTCACGTAACCGATGACCCCGCCGGGCTTCGCCAGACGCGCCGCGAGGTCCGTGAAGAGTCCGTAGAGGTTGGCGTGGCCGTACAGGGTGCGGGAGAAGCGCTCCCGGACGTCGTCCCGCAGCGTGACCCGGCCGTACGGCGGGTTCCCGATCACCAGGTCGAAGCGCCCCCTCCAGTCATCGGGGACCTGGAGCGCGTCTCCAGCCAACGTTGGCCCCGGGATCCTCCGTCCCTCGCGCTCGCAGTGCTCCCACAGCACCGTCTCCAGCAGGACGTGAGCGACCCAGGTGGAGAACGGGTCCAGTTCCAGCCCAAAGAGGTGATGGGCCACGTGGTCCAGGATGTCGGCCGAGCCGGCGCCGCGGTGGAGCAGGCTCTGCTCCATCCGTGCCGCCACGGGGGCGAGGAAGGCGCCGCCGCCAGCCGCAGGGTCCAGGACCTTCGCCGTGGACCAGTCCACGCCGGCGGCCTCGACGAGGTCCAGCAGGCGGCTGACGAGCGGGGGCGGGGTGAAGAAGACGCCCTGCTCCGCCCGCAGCGATTCGGGAAGGAGCGAGGCGTACAGCGAACTCAGCAGGTAGCCGGAGAGCGAGTGGGGAAGCCGCGCGGCGATGCTCCCGAAGGCGGCGGCCAGCCTGGCGGCCTCGTCTCCGGGGTGCCCGACCCGCACCGGGCAGGGGAGTATCCGCGCCGGTGCCATCCCGCCCGCCCGGTGCTCTTCCCAGAACGAGACCAGCGCCTGGAGGGCGACCGAGCGAGCGTGGCAGATCGGATCGCCACCACCCGGCAGCGCTGACAGCTCCCTCCCGAGCCGCTGCACGTCCGCAACGAGGTCGCGGAGGTGCGGCTTCGGCAGGGAGCGGAGTGGTGAGCGCGGGGGAGCGGCTGGTGCCACGGCGGGAGCGTGTCGGCTGGGCATGCACAACAATGAGCGGAGCGGCGGCTGGCGGCAAGGTGCCGAAATGGCCGCTCACTCCACCGCCGCGCCCGCGCGGGCGGCCAGCTTCCGCTCGCGCGCGGCCAGGATGGCGTCCGCTAGCGGCGCCGGGTCGAAGCGCACGGGGTCGGTGGCCGGCAGCCCCGTCTGGTCCTGGACGCGCAGGACGGCGTCGCGCGCGGCGGCGTCGTCCAGGTCCCAGGTGTTCAGCGCGATCCCGATCACCGGCGACTCGCGCAGGGGGGCGATGGCGCCCTCGCAGATGCGGATCATCTCCGGCACGTCGGGGAGGCGCATCCAGGTGTAGTTCCCCGCGTAGCTGAACGGGCAGGCGCGCGTGGGCTGGTGGCAGAGGATCTGGGCGTCGGGCATCGACCCGTGCAGGAGCCCCAGCGTGACCCCCGAGTACCCCGGGTGCACCAGCGAGCCCTGCCCCTCCACCAGCACCACGTCGCTCCCCTCGGCCGCGCGCAGCACCAGCCGCTCCGCCGCCCCGCCCACGAAGTCGGCCACCACGGCGTCCACCGCGATCCCCCACCCCTCGATCAGGATCCCCGTCTGCCCCGTGGCCGCGAAGCCCACGCGCGCGCCCTTGCGCACCAGCGCGTCGCGGATCTGCAGCCCCGCCGTCATCTTCCCGATGTTGCAGTCGGTGCCCACGGTGTGCACCACCAGCGCGTCCACCAGCCGCGCCTTCCCCGTGGAGACCGGCAGGTCCGGCGGCGGCCGGCGCAGGTCGTGGATGCGCACCCCGCCGCGGGCCGCCCGCTCGCGCAACTCGGCGTCGTCGCCCAGGTGGAAGTGCAGCCCGCTCACCAGGTGCAGCCCGGCGTCGATGGCGCGCCGCAGCGCCGGCCGCCAGTCGTCCGGGAGCTGCCCGCCCTGCGGCGCGATGCCGATCAGGAGAGCCGTGGCGCCGAGCGAGAGCCCCTCCTCGACGCTCGCCAGCACCGGCGTCTCCCCGCCGAAGCCGAGCACCTCGCCCACCGTGCGCCCGGCGTGGCGCGAGTCCACCACCGCCACGATGCGGTCGGGGAGGTAGCGCACCGCGCTGTTGGCCGTCTTGCTCGTCTGCGGGCCGAAGAGCCCCTCGGCGAGCACCAGGTACGTGTAGTCGCCCAGCTCGTGGTACATATCGGGAAAGTGCGTGAGTGCGGGAAAGACAGTGTTTTAGTCCTTAGTGCTTAGTCCTTAGTGGCTTTCGCGTGACTAAGGACTAAGCACTAAAACACTAAGGACTCAGGACTACCTCGGCGCCGCCCCAGCCTCCTCCAGGATCGCGGGGATGCTGATCCGGCCGGGCTCCACGCGCGCGGCGCCCTCGGGGAGGCGGACCTCGGTGGGGGCGTCGCGCACGAAGCGGCGGAAGCCCTTCCCCTCCAGCAGGCGGTGCACGTAGATGCGCCGGGTGATCACCATCAGCGTGGCCACCACGGGGACGGCCACCAGCAGGCCCACCGCCCCCAGCAGCTCGGCCATCACCAGCACGCTCAGGATGGAGAGCACCGGCGGGATGTGCACCCGCCGCTCCATGATGAGCGGGTGAACGAAGTTGGCCTCCACCAGGTGGATCAGCACGCCCAGCAGGATCACCAGCAGCGCCTTCACCACCCCGCCCGAGCCCAGCACGAAGATCGCCGGGAGCAGCGTGGACACCAGGGTGCCGAAGAACGGCACCATCACCGCCACGCCGGTGAACACCCCGAACGCCAGCGCGAAGGGAACGTCCAGCAGCACCAGCCCGATCCAGGTGAGGGTCCCCAGGAAGAACATGGCGATGATCTGGCCGCCGATCCACGCGCGCAAGGACCGGCCCAGGTCGGCCAGGATGTCGCGCACCAGCTCGCGGTGCACCGGCGGCGCCAGCCCGATCAGCCCCTCGCGGTACACCTCGGGGCGGATCGCCATGTAGATGCCCATCACCAGCACGCTGATGATGTTGATCGCCGCGTGCAGGCTGTTGAAGGCGAAGGTGAAGACGCCGGCGAAGTAGTTCCCCGCGTTCGAGACCAGCCCCTGCAGCTGCCGGTCGATCTCGTCCGGCGGCATGATGGAGGCGAGCAGCGGGTAGCGGCCCGCCAGGTCGCGCAGGCCCTGCACCCACATCTGCGCCTGCGCGGGGAGGGCGCTGAGCAGCGCCTGCGTCTGCCGCAGCACCGGCGGCACGATCAGCCAGCCGATCCCCGTGGCCAGGAGCGCCGTGAACACCACCGCCGCCAGGATCCCCAGCGGCCGGGGGAAGTGGAAGCGCTCCTCCAGGAACTCGCTGATCGCCCCCAGGAACAGCGAGAAGAGCGCCGCCAGGAACACCAGCAGCAGCACGTCGGCCACGCTGTAGACGAACAGCAGCAGCAGCACGGCGAAGATCGCCGCGATCAGCACCCCGTACGGGGAGGGTCGGCTCTGCGACGGGTCTCGCGCGGTCATCGGGCCGGGCACGCGGTGGAACGGCTTCACCCCGCGGAACCTAGCGCGGCGGGGCGGTTCGGGAAAGCTCCGGGCCGAGGACCCGATCCGAGTCCACCCGGGATCTGGGGCACATCTTGCGATAGATCGCTTCATGTACGCACGGCGGCGTGCCAGTGCGCCCCAAAGTCCGCTTCGCGCCAGCCGTGGAACCAATGTGGCGGGGAAGTGAATAGAGCGCTTGACGCCGTCCCGCAGGCGCATTTAGGGTTCACCCGTTCCGAGGCTGATCCGAGCATGTCCGGCGAGAGGAGACGCATGCGGCTGGGGCAGACACGGAGGGCGTCGCACGGGCGGACCTTCCACCACGACCGGGGCATCCGTCGCCTCCGCTCGCGCAACGACACGGAGTACCTGCTGAGCAACCCGGAGACGGCGCGGCGGCTCCAGCTCGCGCTGGAGAGATCCCTCGCAGGACGGAGCCGGCCGTTCCCTCTGGCCCGACTCAGCGCCGAGCTGGGCCTTGGCGAGGAAGAATAAGCGAGCGGCAGTACCTCCTCGCCCTGACCCGCGCCGGCGCCGGCTGCTCGCCGGCGATCAGTTCTTCGAAGATGTCGAGTACTGGTTGGAAACAGACCTGGAGCTGGCGAGGCGTCTCATCCGAATCGTCCGGGAAACACTTCGCGATCCGTTCGAAGGAATCGGAAAACCGGAGCCGATGCAGTACCAGTACCGCGGCACCAGTACCGCGGCTGCTGGTCTCGGAGACTCACCGCGGAACACCGGGTCGTGTACCGGGTCACGGATGAAGTCGTGGACTTCCTGACGGCACGTGCCCACTACGACGACTAGCCTCGTCGATCATGGGCCATGAACGAGCCCCTCCCCCGGACGTCCGGGAGAGGGGCTCGTCTTCGGAGCGCGGGAGCAGGGGGCTACGCCCGGCCGCGCTCCTCCTCCTCCAGCGCCTCGAACTCCTCCAGCAGCTCGGCCTCGTGGATGCGGTCGGCGCCGCCCGTTCCCCCGGCCCCGGCGGGCGAGGCGGCCGCCGCCGCGGGGGCGGGGGCCGACTCCTCCTGGGCGCCGTTGCCGGCGGAGAGCTGCCGCTGCTCGGGGGCCGCGGGGGGCGGGAGGATGCCCAGCTGCTGCTTCATCTCCAGCAGCCGGAAGTCCACGTCGTCGCCCGCGCTCGACTCCAGCGCCTTGAACTCGCGCTCCAGACTGTCGCCCGTCAGCTCCTCGGTCACCGAGGCCGCCGCCACCGCCATCCGCTCGTTCTGCTCGATGCGCTCGGCCATGCGGTCGAACGCCTCGAACGCCGACGAGTCGGAGAGGCCCGACATCGTCTCGTGGATGCGCCGCTGCGCCTGCGCCCGCTTCTGCCGGGCGATCAGCAGGTTCTTCTTGCGCTGCGCCTCCTGGATCTTCTCCGAGAGCTGGCGGAGCGCGTCGCGCAGCTTCTCGGTGTCTTCCTGGTGGCGCTGCCAGGTCTCGTGCAGGGCCACGGCGCGCTCGGCGTGCTCCTTGTGCCGCAGCAACGCCTGGCGGGCCAGGTCGTCGCGGCCCTGGCGCACGGCCAGCATGGCGCGCTGCTCCCAGTCGGTCGCCTGCTTCTGCTCGTCGTCGACCTGCTTCTTCAGCTTGGCCGCGTCGGCGATCGCAACCGCAACCTCCTGCCGCGCGCGCGCGAGCTGGTTGCGCATGTCGTCGATCACCTGGTTCAGCATCTTCTCCGGGTTCTCGGCCCGGGCGATCAGGTCGTTCAGGTTCGACCGGATCATTCGCGACAGTCTGTCGAAGATCCCCATGTTCTCGGCTCGGGTGGGGTTCAGGCCTGGGCGGCGGAGGCCGGCTGCGGCTCGCGGCACTCGCGGAACGGGGCCAGCACCTCCAGGTGCGTGGCCAGCGCCATCTGGAACGAGTCGATGGTGGCCTGGAACTCGTTGTAGTCCAGGTTCTCCACCGGGAGGCTCTCGGTGAGGATCACGTCGTTCTCCTCCAGCGCGTACGCCGCGTGCATCAGGTCGGCGGCGTTGAGCTGGAGCAGCTTGCGGAACAGGCCCGTGCACTGCTGCTCGTCGTCGGGCACGTCCATCACCTTGAGCCGGAAGACCAGCACCGGGGGCGAGTAGTGCACCACCAGGGGCGCGGAAGTCTCGCCGCCGCCGCCGCGCACCAGCCACATCCCCTCCCCCACCTCCTCGCTCTCCAGCCCCGTGCGGAGCAGGAAGCTCTCGACGTCTTCGCGGGTGACCATGATTCAGGAGCTCTCCGGGTTCGTTGCGTCGGGGGCCGCCGCCCCAGGCGGGAGGGGCTCGCCCGCGGGGGGAGCCCTCCCCTCGGCGAGGAGGCGGGTCAGGAACGACTGCTCGTCGGTCAGGCGCAGCACCTGGGCCTGGAGCTGGTCCATCTCCTCGCGGAGGCGGGCGATCTCGTGCGTGTGGCGCGCCTCGATCTCGGTGCGCCCCCGCTCGCCCCAGCCGGTGGCGACCCAGCGGGCGAGGTAGGCCAGCACCACCAGCAGGATCAGGGTCGAGACCATCCCCATCGTCGTTCGGCCGGGGGCGTACGGCACCCTCCGGCGTAAAGTTTCACCCCGGCGGCCTCCTGTCCACCCCCCTCGCGCCGTCCCGGAGTCATGTCAAGAACCGCTTCCCGAGACGAGCCGTGGCCGGTCCGGCGCACTTCGCACTTCGCACTCAGCACTTCGCACTGCGGTCTTGGGCGTGTCCCTCCGCTGCGCTCCGGGCCGGGCTGCGCGCGCGGTAGGGCACGATACCACCGTGCCCAACCGCGCCGGGCCGCCGCCGCCACGATACCCCTGTGGCGGCGCCGTCCCGGCCCTCCGGGCGCGCATCCCTCACGCAACCGCAGGAAACAGGGTACAGGGGACAGCCAGCCAGTTCCCCCGGCGGACGAGACCTCTCCTGCCGGTCCGGAGCCCGCCCTCCCGCGCCGAGCCCGCGGACCGCGCCGCAGGAGCCCGCGCAGGCGGGCTTTTCGCCGTTGTTGCCGCGGGTTCACCCGCCCTGGTCCTGGGCCCTGGGCACTTCCCCTACCGGCTGATCCCCGACGGCTTCGACGACGGCTTGATCTGCACCAGGCGCCGGGCCGAGGCGGTGGCGGCCAGGCCGCCCATGGCCGTCTCGCGGTAGGCGGAGGGCATGCGGCGCCCCACCTCGCCCATCACGTCGATCACCTCGTCGGCCGTCACGGGAAAGTCCAGCCCCGCCAGCGCCATCTCGGCCCCCGCGATCGCCTGCATGGCCGCCGAGGCGTTGCGGTAGATGCAGGGGATCTCCACCAGCCCGCCGATCGGGTCGCAGATGAGCCCCAGCATCCCCTGCAGCGTGAGCGCCACCCCCGTGGCCACCTGCTGGTTCGTCCCCCCGTGCAGCCACACCACGGCAGCCGACGACATGGCGGCCGCCGTCCCCGTCTCCGCCTGGCAGCCGCCCTCCGCCCCGGCGAGCGAGGCGCGGTGGGCGATCACCCCGCCCACCCCGCCGGCCACCAGCATGGCGTCCACCAGCCGGTCCTCGCCCAGCTCGGCGGCCTCGTCCATGGTGGCCAGCACGGCGGGGAGCACCCCCGCGGCGCCGGCGGTGGGGGCGGCCACGATCAGCCCCATCGCCGCGTTCACCTCCAGGGTGGCGATGGCGCGGGCCAGCGTCTCGGTCACGCGCGGGCCCAGCAGCCGCGGCCCGTTCTCCCACAGGCGCCGGGCGCGCCCCCCGGTGAGCCCCGAGGCGGAGCGCACCTCCCCCTTCAGCCCCTCGTCGATGGCGCCGCGCATCACCCGCACGGTGCGGGCGACGCGCTCGCGGATCTGCCCGGGCGGCACCCCGGTCTCGGCGGCCTCCGTCTCCAGCACCACCCGCGGCAGCGGCCTCCCGCTCTCCTCCGCATCCCGGATCAGCGACTCGATGGACTTGTGCACTGCGAGGGTACAGGGAACAGGGTACAGGGGACAGCCGGCGGATTCCGGCGCTGGGACAGGGGTTTGCTTGCTGTTCCCTGTCCCCTGTCCCCTCTCCCCTCGAGGTTACGCAATTTTCGGGATCGCCCGCGCCCAGCGCATCCAGGGGAAGGAGCGGATGGCCCCCAGCGCGGCGTCGGAGATCGGCTCGTCGGCCTCGATGGTCATCAGCGCGTCCTGGTGGCGGCCGGTGCGGTCCACCCGCATGGTGGCCAGGTTCACGTGGTGCCCGGAGAGCACCGTGGCCACCGCCGCGATCGTCCCCGGCTCGTCGTGCGCCACCAGCACCAGCGTGTGGTAGGCGCCGCTGAGCGCCACCGCGAAGCCGTCCACCTCGCTCACCTCGATGCGCCCGCCGCCCACCGAGGCGCCGCGCACCTCCGTGCTCTCGCCCCCCAGCTCGGCGCTGATGATGGCGGTGTTGGGGTGCGCCTCCTCGCCCAGGTCCACCTCCTGGAACTCCCACTGCAGGCCGGCGGCGCTGGCCTCCTCGTACGCCTCGCGCAGGCGCAGGTCGTCGGGCTGCAGCCCGATCAGCCCGCCCACGATGGCGCGGTGGGTGCCGTGCCCCTCGCCGGTGGCGGCGAAGGAGCCGTGCAGGCGGATCACGGCGCGCTCGGGGGTGCCCCCGGCGATGGCGCGCGTCATCAGCCCCAGCCGGCACGCGCCCGCGGTGTGCGAGGAAGACGGGCCGACCATGGTGGGCCCCAGGATGTCGAAGAGGGAGACCATGCTGCCGAAGATAGCGCCCCCGGGCGGCGGGTGCCACGCCCCGCCTACGGGACGACGCGGATGAAGTAGTAGCCGTCCAGGGTGAACGTCACGGCGATCTCGGCGAAGGCGGGGACCGCGCACCCGCCCGCGCGGGAGGGGTGGAAGCGCATCTCCGGCACCACCTGCACCGCCGCCGCGTCGAGCTCCGGCTCGCCCGCGGGGCGCAGGACCAGCACGTCCGCGGCCCTGCCGTCCGCGCCGATCAGCACGAAGAGCGAGACGACGCCCTCCTTCTTCTTCCTGACCAGCCGGCGCGGGCAGTGGTGGGCGATGCTCCGCGCCACCTGGCGCTGGTTGGCCAGCTCCGGCTCCGACGCGCCGGCCACCCCGTACACCGTGCGTCCCCCCGCGCTCTGCGCCGCGTGCTCCGCGGCGGCGGCGAACGCCTCGGCCACGCTGCTCCCGTCGGCAGGTGCGTCAGCGCGGTGCCGTGCGGGTAGACGCAGGGCGCCGCCTCGGGGGCCGGGGCCGGGCGGGGACCGGCGCGGCGCACGCGGGGAGCGCGGCCGCGAGCAGGACCGCAGAGGCGGAATCCTCTTCATGGCTGGCAGGGAATCAGGTAGCGGGATCGGACGTCCACGCGGTTTCCGCACAGATATAGTCCTGACATGGTCGCATCCCCGGTCGCCGCTGGGCAAGGCCGGTGTCGGCGGGGGCGTGTCCCGCGGCGGGGGTCGCCGGATGCGGGAAGGCTAGGACAGCAGGAACGAAACCGGCACCACGTGGAAGCCCGCCACCGCGCAGTCCCCCACGCGCGACGGGCGGAAGCGCAGGAAGCGTATGACCCGCACCGCCGCCTCGTCGAAGCGCAGGTCGGACGCGGGGCGCACCACGCGCACCTCGGCGACCCGGCCGTCGGCGCCGATCCACACCAGCAGGACGGTGGTCCCGGTGATGCCCGCATCGCGCAGCTCCGGCGGATAGTTCCTCGCGAGCATGGTGGCGACCCGCATCCCGTTCACCGCCTCCGGCTCGGAAGCGCCGGGCACCAGGGGGAGCATCACGAGCTCGTCGGGGCGCGGGTCGGGGAGCGGCCCGGTGCGGGCGGCCTCCCACGCCTCGGCGAGCGTGCGGCCGTCCGGGAGGTGCGTCAGCGCGGTGCCGTGCTCGTACGCGCACGGCCGCGGCCCGCCGGACTGGGCGAGGCCGGCGGAGCTCGCGCCCACGGCGAGGGCGGCGGCCAGCAGCGCGGCGGAGAGGGCCTTCTTCGAAACCGGAGAGAGTGCCGTCGACAGGGACCGGATGCGTCGCGGCGTCACTCCTTCTCCTCCTCCGGCAGGCGCACGCCCGAGAGCTTCCAGCCGGCGATCCCCTCGCGGCGCATCACCAGGGAGACGCGCTCCTTCCCGCTCTCCTCGTCGACGAAGCGCACCACGAAGCGGTCCATGCTCTCGTAACCGCGCTCCACGTCGATCCCCTCCACCTTCACCCGGTCGTCGTCCCCGTCGCCGGACCGGCCGCCCTGGTCGGGACGGCGGCCCTGGGTGAGCGCGGCGATCCCCTCGGGCGAGACGAAGGTGTTCACCAGCGGCGCGGCCAGCGTGCCGGCGAGCATCCCGCCCACCCGGGCCAGCGGGTTGCCCTCGTCGCCGATCCCGCGCGCCACGGCGGTGCTCACGCCCGTCTTCACGCTCTGGCGCAGCGCGGGGAAGTCGACCAGCTCGTTCATGGTCTCCACGTCGCCCGCCTCGGCGGCGTCCTGGAGCCGCTGGAGCGCCAGGTACGGCGTGAAGTAGAGCCACACCGCGCCGAACAGCAGCGCCAGGAAGACGAACGGGGTGAGAAAGCCGCGCTTCTTCATCGTCGGGGAATTCGGGGGGGAGGTGATGGTGCGCGTCGGGGACGGAACCGGTTGCGGGCCAGAAACATAACCTGTCTCGCCGCCGATCGGAAAGGGCGCGGCACGAGGGGGGTTGCGGGCGGCTGAAGCCGCGGCGACAACGGCAGAAAGCCTCGCAAACCCCGCGAGGCTTCAACTGCAACCCCGTTCTCCCGAATCCGGATTTCGTCGCGCGAAGCGCCGGGGTGTTTCCCCCCTACCGCGCAGCGGGGGGGAGCGCGCCCTCCGGCTGCAAGGAACGAGCAGCCGAGGGGCCGCGCGGGGGAGGGGGCCTCCCTACGGCGCCGGGGGGGCTTCCAGCGAGCGCGCGAAGTCCCGCAGCGCCTCCCAGTAGCGCTCGCGGGCGACGGGGACCAGGTCGTTGTGCCCGGCGCCGTCGACCCAGAGCTTCCGCTTGCGTCCCGGCGCCGCCGCGAACAGGCGCTCGCCGTGGGAGAAGCGCACCACCTCGTCCTCCGTGCCGTGGACCACCAGCACGGGGCAGCGCACGCGCTTCAGCCGCGCCTCGTTGCGGAAGCGGTCGAAGGGGAAGAGGCGCACCCCCGGGGCGACGGCGAAGACGCTGGTGAAGGTGCTTTCCAGCACCAGCCCCGCCACCGGCTCGCGCGCGGCCAGCGCCGTGGCCACCCCGCCGCCCAGCGAGCGCCCGTGCACGATCACGCGGTCCACGGGCACGCCCAGCCGGCCGGTGAGCCAGGCGAGCGCCGCGGCGCCGTCGCGGTAGGCGCGGCGCTCGCCCGGGCGGCCGGTGCTGAGCCCGTAGCCGCGGTAGTCGTAGGCGAAGACGGAGAAGCCGGCGCCGCGCATCTCCTCCAGGAACGGCAGGTCGTCGCCGATGTCCTCGGCGTTGCCGTGGCTGAAGAGCACGGTGTAGCGGGCGGACGGGTCGGGGAGCCAGAACGCGGCGAGGGTGTCGCGCCCCACCGGGATGCGGACCACCCCGGGCGAGTCGCGGTAGCCGGGCGCCTGCGGCTGGAACATCAGCCGGTCGGCCAGGAGCCACGCCCCCAGCGCGAGCACCGCGTACGCCAGCACCGCGATCCGCAGCGCGCGCAGGAGGAACGCCCCCCACTCGGCGTCCGCCATCTCGCTCAGCGCAGGTCGCCGTGGCGGCCGGGGAGCATGGCCAGGCAGCTCACCAGCACCACCAGCTGCGTGGCGAGCACCCACGCCGCCAGCGCCAGCCCGATCTGGTGCTCGCGGCTCCCGGTGGCCAGCGCCTGCTCCAGCAGCACGTGGCCGCGCGCCAGGATCTTCTGGACGAAGAACGCGGCCAGCAGCAGGGCGGCGCCCCAGGCCAGGCGCGAGCGGCGCCCGAGCCCCACCAGCGCCGCCGCAGCCACGGCGAGCTGCAGCCCGACCGCCAGGAGCGCCGCGGGCTGGTCCAGCGGCTGGGCCATCCACATCAGCAGCCCCGCGGGGAGGAAGAGCGCCTCTCCGATCCGGGCGGCGCGGAGCTGCCAGGCGAGCCGCGGGCGGCCGGCGGGGGCGGCGGACGCGGCGGAGAGGTCGGTCATGCGCAGCGGACGGGAGCGCGTGCGTCGGCGGCTTCCGCGGCGGCACGGAAGGGCGGGTAGAGCGGCATGCTCGCATCGGGCCAGAGCGCGCGCAGGCGGCCGGCCAGCGCGGCGGCTGTCTCCGCCAGCGCGGGGAGGGTGCCGCGCGCGTCGGCGTGGGCCGCGAAGGTCTCCAGCCGCAGCAGGTGCCGCTGGCGCACCGAGGCCGGCCCCCACGGCCGGTCCTGGGCGAGCGCGCCCGCCAGGTCCAGCCCGTGGTCCGGCGCCAGGCCGAGCGTCCACAGCAGCCAGTAGGCCGAGGCGCGCGCCATCGCCGCCCTGAACGCCGCATCGTCGGCCACCTCCGGGCGGGCGGGAGCCAGCTCGGCGCGGTACGCGGCCTCCATCCGCGCCGGCACGCCCTCCGGGAGGCGGTGGACGCACCAGCAGGAGGGGAAGGGCGAGCGGAAGTACGCCGCGTCGAGCAGCGCGTGGCGGAAGCCGCAGAACTCGAAATCGAAGAAGCGCACCCCGCCGCCCTCCAGGCGGTGGTTGTCGGGGCAGGTGTCGCCGGGGGTGAACGCCTCCAGCGCGCCGGGGCGCTCCACCATCGCCGCCACGGCGTCGGCCTCGCGCTCCACGCCCGGCGCGGCGCCGACGCCCAGCGACTCGCACGCGGCCAGGAACGGCGCCACGCACTCCCGCCGCCAGACGCCGGGCCGCGTCTCGCGCTCCGCGTCCGTCTCCCCGCGCGCGCCGATCCGCTCCCGGACGGTGTCGAGCTCCGCCCGGCGGCCGGCAGTGGCGGCGTGCAGCCGCCCGAGCGCCGCGGCGTACGCCAGCAGGGCGCGCTCGGCGGCGTGCGGGTCCGCGCCGGTCAGCCGGTCCGCCAGGCACTCGCCCTCGCCCAGGTCCTCCAGCGCCAGCACCCCCAGCGCGCGGTCCACGCCGTAGAGGCGGGGCGCCATCGCGCCGCCGGCCACGGTGCCCAGGAAGAGGTAGCCCGCCCACTCGGCGAAGAAGCGCGACACGGGAGACTCCGGCTCATCGCCGCCGTCGGAGTCGAACGCCGGCCCGTCGTCGCCCGTGGCGCGTTTGAGGACCACGCTCTCCGGCGCGCCGGACGGCCCCCCGGCCAGCGGGACGCGCCAGACGCCCGAGCGCCGCCGCGTGCCGCCCAGCCGCTCCGGCGCGCCCAAGCGCACGCCTCCTCCCAATGCGCCGGCGAGGATGCGCTCCCCCGCGGCGAGCAGCTCCCGTGGGTCGTCCATACGCCCACGATGCCGCCGCGGCCGGAGCGCCGCAAGGCCCGGACGGCGGTGCGAGGTGCGAAGTACGCCGACCCGCGCGGCTGACTTCGGGAGAGGTAGTTCGCGGGCTCAGCGTGGAACGGAAATCGGTGCTGGCTGTCCCCTGTCCCCTGATTCCCTATCCCCTGGTGCTCAAGCGGCGAGCCGCTCGCGGCGGACCGAGGCGCAGCAGGCCAGCACCACCAGTTGGCTCGCGCAGGCGGCGAAGGAGAGGAGGAAGCCGAGCGCGTACGAGGTGGTGCCGCCCCCCAGCGCGCCCGCCGCCACCACCAGCCCGGGGACGCACCCCACCAGGACGAACACGGCCAGCACCATCGCGGCGGTGCGGATCGGGGCCGGGCGGCGCGGGAGCATCACCAGCACCACCAGCGCGGCCAGCGCCTCGAACACCAGGCGGGCCTGGATCATCCGCTCGGCCTCGCTGCCGCCCATGGGCAGCGAGAGGGCGAAGTACGAGGTCAGCACGATGAACGCGACCTCGGCCACGCGCGCCGCGCGCAGGGGCGGCGGCAGGCGCAGGTGCGGGTCGCGCTCGGCGGGCGCGGAGGCGGAGGGGCGCGGGCGGCTCACGCCGGGCGCCGACGCAAATCCCTTGCGAGGGCGCCGGCGGTCGTCAGGGGCGGCTGTAGCGCGGCGGGTCGGGCGCGACGACCGTCAGCGGCAGCGTCACCCACACGTCCACCGTCTTCCCGTCCACGGCGGCCGGGGTGAACTCCATGCGCGGCACCAGCGAGAGCAGGTACGCGTCCAGGCGCGGCTCGCGGCTGGGGCGGTCCACCTCCGCGTACGCGATCTCGCCGTCGCGCGTGAGGAGCATCTTGAGGTGCGTGGTCTCCCGGTTCCCCGTCGGCGGCAGGGTAAGGGCGTACCGGCCGATGAGTCGTGCGATCGCCGTGCGGTTCGCCAGCCCGGGCTCGCACTCGGTGGTCGCGCCGCTGTCGGGCGGGATGTCGGCGTCCAGGCGGGAGTAGAGCGCGACGTCGGAGTCGCCGCGCTCCAGCGGCCACGAGGTCAGGCGTGGCAGGGCGCGCTGGAGGACCCCCGCGAGCACCGAATCGGGGACGTTCGTCCGGTGGGTGCGGATGCTCGCCTCCGCCGGCGCGCGCCGGTCGAAGAGGATGAGGATCAGCCCCGAGGGCTCGGCCACCCCGGCCGCGCGGGCCGACTCGCGCGCGTCGTCGCGGATCGCCATGCGGATCGTCCGGCGCACGGAGTCGCGCGCGGCTTCGTCGGGATCCCGGCGGGGGCGCTCGCGATGGCAGTTCTCCGGCTCGCGGCGGGCCTCCTGCGCGGAGAGCGGCGCGGCGGCCAGGGCGGCGCACGCCAGCAGCAGCCGCGACAGGGCTCGCGGGGAAGGCTTCTGCATCGGATCAGTGGGATCGGGAGGTATCGGCGAAACGGCGGGCGAAGGCCTGGAAGCTCGTACGGCGCATCAGATTTGCGCAAGTGGCGCGCAGGTTGGAGAGGGGCAGCGGGAGCGAGGAGATCAGGCGCGGTCGTAGACGGAGACGTTCACGAACGGGGAGCCGTCCGGGCGGGTGCCGGACTGGGTGACGGTGAGCACGCGCCCGTCCTCGGAGAGCACGCGGCGGCCGAAGGCGACCTCGCGGCCGTCCTTCGCGGCGATGGTGTCGAGCGTGCGCGCGTCGGCCAGGCGCACGGTGAGCGTGTCGGCCACCTCGGGGTCGTCGTACGGGTGCGGCTCGCCGTCGGCGACGCCGGCGAACGACATCTCCAGCCGCCGCCCGTCGGCGCCCGTCCAGCGCGCGGCGAAGAGGAGCCACTCGCCCTCGCGCTCGATGCGGTAGACCGCCTCGCGCGGGGGCTGCCCGTGCTCGTAGCGCGACGCCTCCGGCCGCAGCCGCCAGGTCCCCACGAAGGCGTTGACGCCGCCGGCGGCTTCACGCTGTGGAGCCGTTTCCGCCTCGCTCATCCGACTCTATCTCAGCGACGATCTGAAGGAAATCTTCCACCGGCTGGAGATTCCGCAGCGCAGCGACGGCCCGGTCCAGATCGAAGTTCACATACTCGTGCAGGAGCACGTTGCGAAATCCCGGAATCGGGGTGAGCCGCTCGACCAAGGAGTCCGGAAACTCGGGGTACGCGTGGAGATTGCGCACGGCCTCCGTGTAGTCGTCGTACCGCAGTCCCTTCCGACTCCCCAATTCGCCAGCAATGTCGATGACGAGTTGAGCAAGCCTTATCAACGAAAACAGAACGTCGTTGTGGAGCGAAAGGTCGCGCTCGAGATTCGCAGCGGACCGGACGCGGGGCCGCAGCTTATGGAGGTGATCCAGATGCTTGCGCAGCTCGAGAAGCCGCTCTACTAGATACGTCATCGAAGCAGGGAATCCAAGGTCAACCGGCGCATGCGGCGCAACCAGATGTCGAGGTCCGCCGCCCGGAGTTGAACGTCGCGGACATAGGCGTGATCCGCCTCGAAATCGTTGCAGAAGACGCGAACACCGTCTCGTACTACCTTCCGTCCAAGCGTCGGGGGTACATCGTTTAGGACGATCAGGTCCACCTCGTTGTGATGGAGCGCGTGGATTACCTCCGAAGTGAGCCACACGCGCATTTCCCACCGCGCTTCGCGCGACGGGTGGACGCTCCAGTCCACCAGCACCCCCACGTCCACATCGCTCTCGCGGTGTGCGCGTTCCTCGGCGTGGCTCCCAAAGAGATAGACGGAGACAACGCCGGGCTCCGCTCTCTCTTCAAACCAGCGGGCGAGCGCCGCGGCGAGACCGTTTTTCGCCGTACCATTAAATCCTGGAGCTTGGAGGTCTAGCGCCGGCCTGTACAGAAACGGCACCCAATACACTGGCTGATTACGAGTCCCTCTTCTCTCGAAAAAACCGATCTCTGTTAGTGCTTCTGCTTCGCTGAGCGCCCAAGATGGAGTCACCCCCCACAAGTCACTCAAGACATCAGGTGAGTATTGTGCGACGGTCCCTTTCAGCTTCGTCAGGTAAGTTCGGTAATTAGGATACTCTGCGAGCAGCGTCTGATGCAAACGTGCCCTCGACACCTCGGGTAGAGCCTCACGCACACTCTCTGACGAAATCAGGGCCTCTTCCTTCGGGCACTTCCCTCCAATCTCGAGAGTTCTCAACTGAAGCACCCGCGCCTCGGTGAGCAGATGAATGAGCTCGCGTGGTGCAGTCCGCCCTGTTCCATCCGCGGTTCGGCTAAGCATCCAATCGAACGTCGGTATCTCCCCGCTCTCTGTCGCTATCGTCAGCGGGAAAATGCGATAAAAGAGCTTCATTTGCTCTTCGAGGTCGCTCAATACGTTCTCTGCGGTAACCGAGTAGTTTTCTAAAAGTGGTCTCGATTGCACAATTCGTCGAATAATCAGGTTCAGCAAAGTATGCCGATCCCACTCGATCCGAGTGTCTCGAGTGATGTGGCTTGCTTCTCGGAATCCTTCTTCAGTGATACGCTCCCAGATGTCGGTACGGAGAAAAATTTTCTGCTTGATCGATCGATACGCCCGAAAATCAGCGTAGACCCCGAAAAGCGAACGCAGGGCGATTTTTTCCAGATCTTCTGACTCGGCAAATGCGACATCCAAGCGGTCGAGTAGAATCCAGATCTGGTATCCAACGCGATCGAGGACTACGTCTGCGCTGTCCAGAACACTGTCCACGGACATCAAATCGGACGTTCGGCCACTTACCGCTGGCTCCCGGAAAAGCAGCTTCCCGGTAAAGCCGGCAGGCATTCCCGTAAGTGGATTAATCTCTATCGTTCCGGAGACACCTTCCAGAGACGCAAGCTGGCGCAAGTATGTAATGGCCGCGCGCAGCTTCGACGCGAGGCCACCTTCTTTCGGCAAAAGGCCGGCAGCTTCCAGTGCCGAAACCAGCTTCCGGGCTTCTGGCGCGTCGAAACGCTGCTGACGGAAAACTTCGCCGACCAACTGCAAAAAGTATAGTTTCCAAAGCCGTGAGAACTCACGTTCAGACTCAGGGGGATCATCAAGGAGTTTTTTGAAGACAGGTCGCCCAACTAGATCTTCACCTGCAACTACCAGTATCCGCCTCTGCGCAAGATCACCGGCCGTCTCGAGCAAGGTTGAATATAAAGCACTCTTCCCCGAGCCTTTATGTCCATAGACGATGTCAATCTCTCCATTTTGCAAACGGTGCCATTGCTCGGTCGCAACAAAATACTTCGCAAGAGAGGCAGTCTCCTCTTCTGCCACACGCGCTCCGAAGGACAAAGCACGCAAGATTTCCAGTTTCGTGTTCATCGACACGTTCAAGCCACTGTCAGGGGTACGCCTTCGTCCAAGTGATCCGAGCTACCGAGCAATTCGTAACCGACATGCTGGCATGCTACTCATAACTCAGCCTGACGCGTGGCTAAGTCGTTGAGCAAATGCCTCACACCTTCCGCGCCCGCCCGCGCCGGCGCCCGTTGGCCGACTTGGGGGCGGCGGGGACGCTCTCCACCGGGGTCACGCCCAGGAGCCGCGCCAGGAACTGGCCCGTGTACGAGCGGGGCTCCCGCGCCACCTCCTCCGGCGGGCCCGCGGCCACCACCTCGCCGCCCAGGGGGCCGCCCTCGGGGCCCAGGTCGATGATCCAGTCGGCCGTCTTGATCACGTCCAGGTTGTGCTCGATCACCAGCACGGTGTTCCCCTTCTCCACCAGCCGGTGCAGCACCTCCAGCAGCATCCGCACGTCCTCGAAGTGCAGCCCCGTGGTGGGCTCGTCGAGGATGTAGAAGGTCTGCCCCGTCGCCACCTTCGACAGCTCCGACGCCAGCTTCACCCGCTGCGCCTCGCCGCCCGAGAGCGTGGTGGCGCTCTGCCCCAGGTGGATGTAGCCCAGGCCCACGTCCGAGAGCGTCTGCAGGTGGCGCCGGAGCCGCGGCACCGCCTCGAAGAGCTCCAGCGCGTCGTCGACCGTGAGCTCCAGCACGTCGGCGATGGAGTGGCCCTTGTAGAACACCTCCAGCGTCTCGCGGTTGTAGCGCTTCCCCCGGCACACGTCGCAGGGGACGTAGACGTCGGGGAGGAAGTGCATCTCGATCTTCACCAGCCCGTCGCCCTGGCACGCCTCGCAGCGGCCGCCCTTCACGTTGAACGAGAAGCGCCCCGGCGTGTAGCCGCGCATCCTGCTCTCGGGGAGCTCCGCGAACAGCTCGCGGACGATGGTGAACATCCCCGTGTAGGTGGCCGGGTTGGAGCGCGGCGTGCGCCCGATCGGGCTCTGGTCGATGTCGACCACCTTGTCCAGCAGCTCCAGCCCCCGGATGCCGGCGTGCGCCCCCGGGATCGTCTTGGCCCGGTAGAACTTCCGCGCCAGCGCGTTCCAGAGGATGTCGTTCACCAGCGTGCTCTTCCCCGACCCCGACACCCCCGTCACCGCCACGAAGCACCCCAGCGGGATCTCCACGTCCAGCCCGCGCAGGTTGTGCTCGCGCGCGCCCTCGACCACCAGCGCGTGCCCGTCGCGCGGCGCGCGCCGCTGCGCCGGGATCTCGATCCGCTTCTCGCCGCGCAGGTAGGCCCCGGTGAGGGAGCCGGGCGAGGCCACGATGTCGTCCACCGTCCCCGCCGCGATCACCTCGCCGCCGTGGCGGCCGGCGCGCGGGCCCAGGTCCACCACGTGGTCGGCCGCGCGGATGGTGTCCTCGTCGTGCTCCACCACCAGCACCGTGTTCCCCAGGTCGCGCAGTTGGCAGAGGGTGTCCAGCAGCCGCTGGTTGTCGCGCTGGTGCAGCCCGATCGACGGCTCGTCCAGGATGTAGAGCACGCCCACCAGCCGCGAGCCGATCTGCGTGGCCAGGCGGATGCGCTGCGCCTCGCCCCCCGAGAGCGTCTCGGCCGAGCGGCCGAGGGTCAGGTACTCGAGCCCCACGTTCACCAGGAAGGAGAGCCGCTCGCGCACCTCCTTGAGGATCGGCCCGGCGATCTCGCGCGGCAGGTGCGGGAGCGCGTCCACGGCGTCGAAGAACGCCAGCGCCTCGCTCACCGGCAGCGCCACCACGTCGCCCACCGAGCGCCCGGCGACAGTCACCGCCAGGCTCTCGGGCTTGAGCCGCGCCCCCCCGCAGGCGTTGCAGGGGAGGGTGGACATGTACTCCTCCAGCGTCTCCCGCATCGCCTCGCTGGTGGTCTCGCGGTAGCGCTGCGAGACGTCCTTGAGGATGCCGCCCCACTTCACCTTCGGCCCCCCGCCCCGCTTCCCGTCCCCCGCCGGCACGCCGTGCAGGAGGATCTGCCGCACGTTCTCGGGGAGCTCGCGCCAGGGGGCGTTCAGGTCGAAGCCGAGCGCCGCGGCCAGCCCCTCCAGGATCGTCCCCCGCAGGTGCCCGCGCGGCACCCCCCAGGGCAGCACCACGCCTTCCAGGATGGAGAGCGACGCGTCGGCCAGCACCAGCTCGGGGTTGGGCTCCTTGCGGGTGCCGAGGCCGCCGCACGCCGGGCAGGCGCCGTACGGCGAGTTGAACGAGAACTGGCGCGGCTCCAGCTCGGGGATGCTGATGCCGCAGGTGGGGCAGGCGTACGCCTCGGAGAAGAGGTGCCGCTCGGGCTCGCCCTCGGGGGCGTGGGCGATCACCTCCACCACGCCCTCGGCGGTCCTGAGCGCCGTCTCCACGCCGTCGGCGATGCGCGAGCGGTTCTCCTCGGAGACGTCCACCCGCCGCTCGGCGAAGATGGAGATGTCGTGGTTGGCGCGGCGGTTGAGCGCGGGCGGCTCCTCCAGCCGGTGCACGCCGCCGTCGGTGCGGGCGTGGCTGAACCCCTTGCGGCGCAGCTCCTCGAACAGGTCGCGGAACTCGCCCTTGCGGCCGCGGACCACGGGCGCGAGGACCTCCACCCACGTCCCCGGCGGGAGCGCCATCACCCGCTCCACGATCTGGCTGGCGCTCTGCCGCTCCACCGGCCGCCCGCAGCTGGGGCAGTGGGGAGTGCCCACGCGGGCCCAGAGCAGGCGCAGGTAGTCGTAGACCTCGGTCACGGTCCCCACGGTGGAGCGCGGGTTGCGGCCGGCGGTCTTCTGCTCGATGGAGATGGCGGGCGAGAGCCCCTCGATCGAGTCGACGTCGGGCTTCTCCATCATCCCCAGGAACTGGCGGGCGTACGCGGAGAGGCTCTCCACATAGCGCCGCTGCCCCTCGGCGTAGATGGTGTCGAAAGCCAGCGACGATTTCCCGCTCCCGCTCAGCCCCGTGATGACGGTCAGGCGGTCGCGGGGGATCTCGACGTCAATGTCCTTGAGGTTGTGCTCCCGCGCGCCGCGGACGATCAGGCTCTCTTTCTCAGGCATCCCGAAAAGTTACCGCAGAGGCCCGCGGCATTCAACCGGGCCGGATGGGGACATCGGGAGTACGGGAGTGCGAAGTGCGAAAGTACGGGAGTGCGAAGTGCGAAAGTACGGGAGTGGCGAAAGTACGGAAGTGCGTGAGTGCGTGAGTGCAAGGGTCTGGCGGCCAGGCGCTGTCAGCCAGTCCTCGTGGTATGTCATTCCGAGGGAGCGCCGCACGGAAGCCGCCCCGGTACGATCGGCGGGGCGCGACCGAGGACTCTACTCCGCCGGCACCCGATGGCTGCCGCCGCGCGCGGGACCGGAAGCGCCGCCGCCACGCGTCCTCCGCGAAGCACCGTCCCCCACCGCAGGCGTATTAGGCGCGGGAAGCTGCTCCAGGCGCACACGACGAACCTCCTGCTGCGCACCCTCGGAGTCATTGTTGAAAACCGCTGTATGTGAATATCTACCATAGACTTAGAATCATTATCCGGGGGTTGACGGAGGACACCGTCCCCAGTATGATGTAGGGTTCGGAATACGTGCGTCTCCTGGCGCATTCCTGTCGGTTTCGTACTCTCGGACCTCCGTACTTTCGTACTCAGGGATGCAGTCCTGCCCCGGCGCCACCCCGCCGGGGCGTTTTCCCCCACTCCAGGGACCCGACCCATGACCAAGATCAGGGCGCTCGTGCTCGCGCTCGGCGCCGGCCTCGCCGGGTGCGCCGACCAGGGCGCGCCGCTGGACCCCCTCGCCGGCACGCGGGCCTCCATCACCGCGGAAGACGCCGGCGAGGGACGCTACGTGGTGGTGTTCCACGCCGCGCAGGGCTCGCCGAAGGGCTTCGAGGAGCGCGTGGCGGCGCTCGGCGGGCGCGTGGAGGCGCTGCTGGAGCCGATCGGCGGCGCCGTGGTGGCCGGGCTCGACCAGGCCGCCGCCGCCGGGCTGGCCGCCTCCGACGGCGTGCAGTCGGTGGGCGCCGACCGCACCTTCACGCTGGAGTCGCGCGGGCGCGAGGAGAGCGAGCCCGAGGTCGAGGCCGAGCTCGCCTCCGACGCGGCGATCACGAGCGCCGCGGCGCCGCACACCTCGCTGCTGTACTCCTGGCAGTGGAACATGCGCGCGGTCGGCGCCGAGGCCGCGTGGCGCGCCGGGCAGCTGGGCTCGGCGCAGGTGACGGTGGCCATCCTCGACACCGGCATCGACCCCTCGGGGCCCGACCTGGCGGGGCGCGTGGACCTGGCCCGCTCGCGCTCGTTCGTGGCCCGGGACGACTCGGTGATGCGCGTGCGCTTCCCCACCCGGCCGCTGGTGTCGGACCTGGAGGGGCACGGCACCAACGTGGCCAGCCAGGTGGCCAGCAACGGCGTGGTGCTGGCCGGCGTCACCTCGCGCACCACCCTGCTGGCGGTGCGCGTGTGCAGCGTGTTCGCCGGCGCGTGCAGCGACGCCACCACCCTGCAGGGGATCCTGTACGCCGTGCAGCAGGGCGCCGACGTGATCAACCTGAGCCTGGGCGGCGGCTTCCTGAAGAGCGAGTGCCACGGGTGCCGGGCGCTGTACAACCGCGTGCTGAACTACGCCCACCGCAAGGGCGTCACCGTGGTGGTGGCGTCCGGCAACACGCAGTCGGACCTGGACCACGACGGGAGCTTCCAGGCCAACTACTGCGGCCTCCCCAACGTGCTCTGCGTCTCGGCCACCGGCCCCACCGCCGACGGCGGCGGCGCGGGTCCGTTCCCCGAGCCCGACGCGCCGGCCTCGTTCAGCAACTTCGGGCGCTCGGTGATCGACGTGGCCGCGCCGGGCGGCAACGCGAAAACCGTCCGGGTGCCGAGCGGCGACTCCACCGTGGCCGTGACCACGCGGTCGTTCGTGTACTCGCTCTGCTCGCGCACCAAGCTGGTGTACAACCCCGCCACGGGGGCGCTGCTGCCGCACAACTGCAGCTCGCGCCCGACGGCGGTCTTCCTCGCGGGGTACCAGGGCACCAGCCAGGCGGCGCCGCACGTGGCGGGGCTCGTGGCGCTGCTGGTGGCGAGGCACGGCCGCGACCCGGGCCTCGTCCGCGACGTGATCCTGGGCAGCGTCGACGACCTGGGCGAGCCCGGCACCGACCCCTTCTACGGCAAGGGCCGCATCAACATCCCCCGCGCGCTCGGGCTGTAGGAACTCCCTCGTCTCGACGCCGCTTCACCTCCGCCCGACGGCTGCCTGCCGCCGGGCGGAGTCTTTTTTGAACCACCTGAACTGCAACCTCAACGGCTCGTTGGGGCGTGTCCCTCCGCTGCGCTCCGGGCCGGGCTGCGCGCGCCGTAGGGCACGATACGACCGTGCCCAACGGCGCCGGGCCACCGCCGCCACGATACCCCTGTCGCGGCGGCGTCCCGGCCCTGTCGGGCGCGCATCCCTCACGCGGGTTCCTCGCGCGCGATGCCCGGTTTGCGTAGGGGCGAGCATGCGAGTCCGTACATCGGCGGCATCAGCGCAAGAGGCCGCCTGCCGTGCACGAGCCAACATCTGCCGGGCGAGGCGTGCCTCGCCCCTACGAGGCTTCAGCGTGAAATCCCCCGCACCGCAGGCGTAAAGTCCACCCTCTCCCGAAGTTGGGAGAGGGTTGCCGCTCTACGGCGGCGGGTGCGGGCCCCCGCCGCCGCGCCGGAGCAGGTCGGAGTACGACGGAGCCCCCGCCGTTCCCTCGCGCGCAAGCGAACCGGCCCGCGGGATCGCTCCCGCGGGCCGGCCTTTCTGCTCGACGCAGGGTGCTGCGCCGTCCGGATCACTGCATCGCCGTGGGCATCGACGAGGTGGGGGTGGCCGTGCCCGACGTCGTGCCCGACGTCGTGGTGGTCGTCGTGGTCGTGGTGGTGGCGGGCGCCTTCACCCGCAGCAGCCCCCACAGGCCGCCGTCGAAGTGGAACGAGGTCATGTCCCGGAAGAGGTAGTCGCCCGGGATGCGGAACTTGCCGCCGGCCCCGTTCCTGAGCAGCACGTCGAAGTGGTTGCTGGGCCCGTGCCCGAACTGGGCGCCCTTCCACTCCGAGAGCGGGTTGTTCCCCAGGCGCGTCGAGGCGCCCACGTACGGCAGCTCCTGCCAGGTGTGGCCGTGCAGGTTGAACACCCCGTTGCGCGAGTGCCCGCCCGGCTGCAGCACCCGGATGCGCGTGGGCGTGCCGGCCTCGGAGGTAGCAGAGAACTTCATCGCTCGGCACGGTTTTCCTCTGCTGACTCTGCTGACTCTGCGTGAGACATGCGGTTGCGGTTCTCCGATCCCGGACGATCCCCGCAAAAAGAACCGGCCCGCGGGTTTCCCCGCGGGCCGGCCTTCCGGACCGAACCGACTAGTGGATCAGCTGCAGACCGTGTTGCCCTTCTTGTCGGTCGTGCAGGTCAGGGGAGTGGTGTTGGTGCTCGACGTCGTGCCGCCGGTGTTGTCGGCGTCGGCGC
Organism: Longimicrobium sp.; assembly: GCA_036389795.1. Classification (NCBI taxonomy): domain Bacteria; kingdom Pseudomonadati; phylum Gemmatimonadota; class Longimicrobiia; order Longimicrobiales; family Longimicrobiaceae; genus Longimicrobium; species Longimicrobium sp. Next base: position 125,591 of record DASVWD010000285.1, on the reverse strand, counting down.
CGTTGTTGCCCGTGCCGGCCGTCACCCGCAGCAGCCCCCACATGCCGCCGTCGAAGTGGAACGAGCTCTGGTCACGGAACAGGTAGTCGCCCGTGATCCGGAACCGGCCGCCCGCGCCGCCCTTCAGCAGCGCGTCGAAGTGGTTGGTGGGGCCGTGGCCGATCTGCGACCCCTTGATCTCCGAGAGCGGGTTGTGGCCCAGCACCGTCGAGCCGCGCAGGTACGGCTCTTCCTCCCACGCGTGCCCGTGCAGCTGGAACACGTGGTTGCGGGCGTGGCCGCCGGGGTGCAGCACCCGGAAGCGCACCGACTGCCCCGCGGTCGCCGTGAACACCGGCGTCTGGGGGTTGCCGCCCACCTGCACGTTGCTGAGCGCGTTGCGGAAGTTGAAGCCGCGCGTGGTCTCCAGCGGCGTGTTCGGGGCGAAGCCCATCCGGAACCACAGGGGCTCCGTCCGGTAGTTGAAGCCCTTCTGCCCCGAGTCTTCCGCGTCCTCGGCGTCGGCCAGGTTCGGCACCGGCCCGCCGGCCGCGAAGCCCGCGAACGCGCTGCCGAAGCGCAGGTTCACGTCGTTCTGGAACAGCGCCACGAACTCGCGGAAGGTCACGCCGTCGGCCTTGGTGACGGTGGCCGAGGCGCGGGTGCCGGCGTCGGTGGTCCAGGTGGCGCCCTGCGGCTCCACCACCAGCGCCGCGATGGCGCCCTTGTTGGGGTGCTTGATGCGGTCCGAGGGGATCAGGTTGATCGCCCCGTACTCCACCGGCTTGCTGGTGATGACGCCGCCCTGCAGCGACACCTCGCCCGCGAACCACTGGTAGGTGATGCGCTTGCCCGGGTCCACCACCGTCTGCGGGTTGAAGCCCACCCGGCTGCCGTCGCTCCTGGTGACGTCCATGGCCACCAACTGCGGGTGCAGCCCCACGCGCCGCGACGGGTCGACGTGGTTGGCGTTGAACTGGTCCACGATCATCGGCAGGGTGTTGAACCCGTCCGGGTCCTGCAGCGTGGCGGGCAGCTTGTTGCGCAGCACCACCTCGATGCAGTCGCCGGCGTTGGCCCTGAGGACCAGCGGTTCCACCGGCGCCGTGGACTTCAGCGTCCCGTTCGTGTTCAGGTCGACCGTGTACACGTACATGATCGCCGACGGGTCGTTGAGCGGCCCGCCGTTGGTGGTGCGGCTGTTGTAGACCAGCCGCCCGTTCGGCAGCGCCACGCTGGCCGCCACCGCGCTCACGTCGAACTGCCGCAGCGGCGAGCCCGTGGGGCAGACCCCCTTGAACCCGTTGCCCCCGCCGAAGCCGGGGCCCTGCCCCGCCGCCGACTGCGCCTGGAGGCACGGGTCCGAGATCGCGTACGCGTCCGTCGACGTCGTCCCGTCGGCCGTCGTCGTGGTGCCGTCGGAGGTGCAGGTGTCGGTGTAGGTCGGCTCCTCGACGGTGGTGGTGCCGCTCCCGGTGCCGTCGCCGCCCACGATCGGGTCGTCGGCGCTGTCACCGGTGTCGGTGGTGGTGTAGACCGGCTCGCCGGTGGTGCAGCACGGCTCCTCCATCACCGCGGTCGACGAGGTGGTGCTCGACTCGCTGGCGAGCGTGCCGTCGTACGTGGTCGTCGACTGGGTGAGCGCGGTGGAGCCGTCGGTGTTGTTCGGCAGCGCCAGCAGGTCGTTCTGCGTGCTGCGGTAGGCGCGCAGGATCCCCCACATGCCGTTCCACAGGTCGTCGGTGGCCGAGCCGCCCTGGTACAGGTAGTCGGCCGCGTTGCCGTTGGTGTTGCTGGGAAGCGGCGGGAGCACGAACTCGTAGTGCTCGCTGATCCCCATCATCTGGCTGTTGCGGTACCCCGACGCGCTGTCGGAGGGCTCGAACAGCCACTCGACGCCGCTCACGCTGAAGTTGTGCCCTTCCTCGTGCGCGCCCACCAGCACGCGCACCTGCACCCGGTCGTCCTCGTACGCCCGCAGCAGCGGGGTGAAGGGGTCGCCCCCCGCCACGCCGTTGGTGAGCGGACGGTAGAAGCCGGGCTGCACGTTGAACGCCGGGTCGTCGCGCGTGACCACCGACGAGAAGCCGAGCGAGAGGTCGCCCGCGTCGCCCGTGGCCTGCGTGTTGGAGCTCGGGTTGCGCACCCTGAGCGCCAGCGGCTCGTTGCGGTAGTTCACCGCCATGGTGCCGGGGTCGTCCGCGGAGAGCAGCTCCGGGCACGGCGGGGTGAGGGTGGCGGCCACGCTCTCGTTCTCGCTGGGGCAGTGCCCCTTGCGGACGGGCGGCATCAGCAGGTTCGGGAGCGCGTCCTCGAACTTGCCGGCCGGGTTGACGGCGTTGGCCGGGTCGGCGATCCCCAGCACCGTGTGGCCGGTGGCCGGGTCGGTGAAGGGGCGCAGGGCGTTGTTCGACCCCGCCCGGTAGGCCAGGGTGAAGTCGGCGATCTGCAGGTTGAACTCGCGGTAGCTCGAGTCGGCGGCGGCCGTGAGGATGTCGGCCCGCCAGCTGGTGGGCCCGCCGTCGTCGCGGCTGCCGAAGAAGGTGCCCGTCTCCGGGTCGCGCCAGCGCGAGCCCGCGGGCTCGGTCACCAGGCCGGCGTACAGGCCGGTCTGCTGGTGGGTGGAGGGTCCGAAGTGGTCGTGCGTGAACACCGTGCGCAGCGTGCGGTCCTTCCCCTGCTGGTTCAGCACGTTGTCGACGTACCAGCGCTGCACCGTCTCCTGCGCGCCGATCCAGGTGCCGTTGGGGCCCGCCCCGAAGAAGGGGTGCGCCTCGGCCACGGGGCAGGCGAAGCTGCCGTCGCGCGGGTCGCCCGAGTCCAGCCCGCTGCAGCCGTTCTGGCGGCGGATGGCGTGGATGCGCTCCACCACCTCGCCCGGCGACATGGAGCCGTCCTCGTAGTTGAAGCCGTTCGCCGCGCCGTCGGAGCTGGTCACGTCGAACTTCACCAGGTGGATGTGCTGCCCGATGACGTCGGTGGGCGTCTTCACCTGGAAGTCGTCCAGCTCGTAGTCCTTGGGGATCAGGTTCACCAGCCGGTACTCGATGCAGTCACCGGTGTTGGCCCGGATGAACATCGGCTCGGGCGGGCGCACGCCGCGGATCACCGAGTCGACGTCCTGCCAGAGCGAGAACATGCGGTGCTGCGGGAAGTGCCACCCCGCCTTGTTGTACTTGGCGTCGACCTGGAAGCCGGCCGCCTTGTACAGGCGCGGCGTCCCCGTGGGCCGCCCGAAGTCGTCGATGCAGGGGTCGGCGAACGGCGCGCCCGCCACGGGGGGGCGGCCGTTGGTGAGGAAGGTGTCGGCCACCACCGCGCCCGTGTTCGGGTCGAAGCGGAAGGTGGGCTGCGAGCGGCGGGCGTGGAACGCCATGGCCGCCTGCTCGCGCGGGGTGCCGTTCTCCGGCAGCGAGTCCGCGACCATGGTCACGTTCTCCTTGCTGAAGTCCAGCCGGTTGAGCGGCGGGGCGTGGGCCGTGCCGCTGCGCACCACGTGGCGGTTGAGCCCGCCGTCCACGCGCGTGTCGAGCGGCGGCTTGGGCGGCCGGTGCCCGGCGATGCCCGGGATGTAGAACGGGTAGCCCGGCATGGTCGCCGTCGGCATCGGGGCCAGCGCGTAGGTCGGCAGCGGCACCAGCGCCGGGATCGGCGTGCCGGCCGCGATCTCGCCGTCCGGCAGCGCGCGCGCGCCCGCCACGGGGCGGCCGTCGGTGCCCAGCTGGGTGCCCGCCTCGAAGACGTCGTGGTTGCGCCACATCCCCCACATGCCCATGGCGAAGTGCGGGTAGAAGTGGCAGTGGAAGATGGCGTCGGCCGGCGTCTTGTTCCGGTTGCTCCCGCCGTCGTAGGTGATCTCGTAGGTGTAGCCGCCGCCCGGCCCGATCGCCTGGGAGTCCAGGTACGTCGAGTTGTCGGAGTTCGGCGAGTGCAGCCACTGGTGGGCGTGCAGGTGGAAGATGTGGTGCTCCTTGGGCCCCGCGTGAAGGTTCCTGAACTTCACGTGGTCGTTCATGTAGCTGTGGTACACGTTCGACGGGTCGTCGGGGAAGAGCGCCTTGGTGGCCTTGGCGCCCCGGTCGGGGATCCCGTCGCCGTTGGCGTCGGCGTCGGCCGGCACGTCGACGACCATCGCCGGGTCGCCGACCGCCCAGCTGGTGAGGAAGAACTCCTCGTACTTGCACTCGGTGCAGTCCTTCATCGGCCCCACGCCGAAGCGGTTGGCCAGCACCTCGGCGCCGATGCCGCCGGTGCCGTAGTTGATGGAGAAGGCGTCGCGCCCGGAGTGCAGGGTGTGGTCGAACTTGGGGTCCTCGAAGACGTTGTTGAACGCCTGCACGAGCCCCACCTCGTCGTGGAAGACGATGGTGTACTCGCGGAACGGCCGGTGCCGGTCGCGCTCCACCACCACGGGGGGGAAGGTCCCCGGGGGGAAGTTCCCCTTGTTGGGGCCGGTGATCACCGCGGTCAGGTCGCCGTGCACGATCTCGTTGTTGACGAGCATCTTCAGGATCGGCCGGCCGGCGAGCGCGTGCCCCGTGGGGTAGACGGCGTCGTAGTTGATCACCGGGTGCCCCTGCGCGGTGCGCACCGGGTTGCCGGCGCCGTCCTTCCGCGTGGCGAGCGCCATGTCCTCGGCGGTCACCTGGCTGCGGTACCACTCGGCGCCCCTGGGCTCCACGTTCAGGGCCCCGAAGAGGCCCTTGAAGAGGGTGCCGCCGTCGCCGTCGCCGCCCGTGGTCTGGGCGGCGCTGTACATCAGGTAGGTGCCTTCCTTCTCGGCGTACAGCGTGTAGGTGCGCGTGGCGCCCGGCTCCACCAGGCTGCTGGCGTTGGCGCCCACGTTGCTGCCGTCGTCGGCGATGCCGGTGACGTTCTGCATCCCCATCACGTGCACGCTGGCGGCGCGCGTCCCCGGCTGGTTGCTGAGGGCCGTGCTGGAGAGGAGGTTGGTGAAGACGATCTGCAGGCAGTCGCCCTCGTTGGCCCGGAGCGTCAGCGGACGGGGCCGCTTGCCCGGGCGCAGCTTGGCGTTGCCGGCGGAGAGCACGGTGCCGCTGGCGGGCACCACGTCGCGCTTAAGGGCGTAGATCATGGCGGTGGGGTCGTGCGCGCCCAGGCGGTTGTACCAGATCGCCTGGTCGATCGCCACGACCTCCGCCCGGATCGTCCGCGCGCACGTCTGCGCGCCGAGACCGCCCGCGGCCAGCGCCGACGCCAGTGCGGCGAGGCCGCCCGCCCGGGCCCACGCGGCTGCGCGGGGCACGGGTGTGGGTCTGTGATGCATGGTCCTCCGAGAGGGTGGGGTTGAACTGGGTCCTGCCGACTTCCCCCACGCCCCGCGGACGGCGCCGGTCCGGACGAGCCGGCGGGTGGGGCGACCTCCAAACGGGTGCGTGGGGAGTCGCCCGGACTAAGGCAAGGGGTGTTCCCCGATCGCGCCGCTCGACGAAAACGAGTGTTGCCAGGGAATTCCGGCGTAAACAGATGAGTAGTGGACACCCGCGCGAGTGCACCAATCCGGTGCACCTGAACAGTGCACTGCACCGAGCTGTTCAGGTTTAAAGTGGCCTAAACCCTTGATTTGCCCATAGATACGAGCATGTTCAGAAGGTCTGCCGCGGAGTTTTACGCCTCATCCCGAACCATCGTTCAAGAACGTTTCGCCGATCTCTGGACGCCGATTAATCCGGAATTTCTCCGACGGGAGGACGGGCGGATGAGTCGGCCCGCGACGCGCTCCGCGCGGGGAGCGCGCGGCCCGGTGCGTCCCCTTCGTGCTCCTCCGCGGCCGGAATTCCGGATCTCGCCGCGGCCGCCGGCGGGCGCGCCGGGCGCGGCAGCGGTGTCCCGCTTTGTCCCTCGCGCGCCCCGCAGGCGCCGGCGCGCGCGGCAAACGGCTGATTACCGGGGAGGCCGCAAGTCGCGCCGGGGCACCCGCGTCCGCGGAGAGGCCGCATCGGCGCGGAAGCGGGCACGGGGATTGCCCCGGGCTCCCCCGCTCCCGGCGCGCGCGCCGGGCGGAAAATGCGCCCCACTCCCGCGGACCCACCGGCGGCCGCGGTGCCGCACGCACCGCCGGCCCTTCCCCTTCCCTCCCTCCCTATTCCGGAGGCCCCTATGTCTGACCAGGACGAGGCGGGTGGCGGTTCCCCAGGACCGGTGCTCCCCGGCGACGACTTCGTCGCCCGGCTGGTGGGCGACCCGGCCGACCCGCCGCGCACGCGGCTGCTGAGCGGCTACCTGGGCGCGTCGAACGAGGAGGGACACACCCGCATCTACTTCGACGCCGAGCTCTCCGGCTACGCCGACGTCCCCAACGACGACATCCTCCACACCGAGCCGTCGGGGGGCGAGGGGCCGCTGGCCAGGACGCTGGTGTGGATCCGCGCGGACGCGCAGGCGCTGCACGGCCCGGCCGGCGGCACCCGCCAGCGCGCGGGCTTCTTCGAGGGGCCGGTGTGGGACCAGAACGTGGGCGACACCGTGGCGGCCCGCGGAGGCGTCGCCCCCGGCGCCTTCGCGATCCCGCGCTCGGAGGAATGCTCGTTGAGCTGTCCCAGCCTGTTCTGCCCGACCAAGCCCAACTGCTGGCAGATCTGGGGATTCACGCCGGTGGTCAATCCCACGCCGGGCCTTCGCGTCAACCCGCCGGCCGCGCGCCGCGGCGTGGAGGGGAGCGACACGGTGGCGGCGGGCGGGGGGATGGGGAGCGACACCGTGAACGCCGACACTGTGGCCTTCGGCGCGGCCGGAGCAGCCGGCGCGGCATCCCTCGCGTTCCCGTGCGGCCCGTCGGCGATCGTCTGCCCGCGGCCGTCGGTGGTGCGCCCCTGCGGCCCCTCGGTGCTCGTCCGCTGCCCCTCGGGGATCGTGCCCTGCGTCCCGTCGGTCGCGCGGCCCTGCATCCCCTCGATCGCCGTCCGCTGCCCGCCGTCGGCGGTCATCCGCTGTCCGGCGTCGGCGGTGGACGCGTGCCCCACGCGCTTCTGCCCGCCGGGCGGGTTCCAGGAGCAGTTCCGGGGAGTCCAGGGCTCGGGCGGCGGCGCCGACACCGTCGTCTACGGCTCCGGCGGCGGCAGCGACACGGTCTTCTACGGCTCGGGCGGCGGGGCCGACACCGTCTACTACGGATCGGGTGGCGGGGCCGACACGGTCTACTACGGTTCGGGAGGCGGGACGGACACCGTCTACTACGGATCGGGCGGCGGGGCGGACACCGTCTACTACGGCTCCGGCGGCGGGGCCGACACCGTCTACTACGGCTCCGGCGGCGGAACCGACACCGTCTACTACGGCTCGGGCGGTGGGACGGACACCGTCTACTACGGCTCGGGCGGGGGGACCGACACGGTCTACTACGGCTCGGGCGGCGGAACGGACACCGTCTACTACGGCTCCGGCGCCGGCACCGGCCCGGGGATCCTGCCGACCGAGTGGTGCCCCTCGGCCGGGCTGCCGTGCCCGACGCCGCCGGTCACCCCGTGGTGCCCGCCGTCCGTCGTGCGCTGCCCGCGGACGCCGCGCTGCCCGCCGACTCCCTGGTGCCCGCCGTCGGTCGTCGTGCGCTGCCCGCCGTCGCTGCGCTGCCCGACCTATCTGGGCTGCGAAGGCCCGACCGCGTCCTACGCGTGCCCCACCGTCTTCAGGTGAGGCGAGGGCGCCGCAGCTCTCCCGCTTCTGCGGGGGAGCCGCGGCGCACGTGAGGGGAGGGCCGTACCCGTCCGGATGCGCTGCGCGCCGCCTCAAGCCTGGTGCGCGGCACCCCGTCCATCGATCCCGGAGGAAGCCATGGCGCGACGGCGCACCACCCGCGACGACGCCTCCGCCGAGACCCCGCCCACGCCCGACGACTACGAGGAGGGCGCGAAGGCCGACGCCGGCGCCGGAGGAGGCGCAGGCACCTACGGCGGCTTCGCGGACCGCATCGTCGGCGACCCGGCGAGCCCGCCCGGCACCACGCTGCTGAGCGGCTACCCGGGCGCGTCGGAGCGGGAGGACCACACGCGGATCTACCTCGACCCCGAACTGCGCTCCTGGGTCGACGTGCCCAGCGACGACGTGCTGCACACCGAGCCCGCGGGCGGGAAGGGTCCGCTGGCGGGAACGCTGGTGTGGATTCGAAAGGAGGCCCAGGTGCAACCAGGAGGAACGGGGGGAGGCGGCCAGGGCGGAGGCTTCTTCGGCGGCGCGCTCTGGGACGACCACTTCGGCGAGACGCAGGCGTACGGCGGCGGCGCGCAGGCGGGCGCCGGCGGCCCCGGCATCCTGCCCACCGAGATGCAGTGCGTCCCGAGCTATCCGCTGTGCCAGCCGCGCACGCCGGTGATCCCCTGCCAGACGCTGAGCCCCACGCTGTTCATCTGCTGCCAGCGGACGCCGGTGATTCCCTGCCAGACGTTCCCGCAGCCGTGCCGCACGCTCAGCCCCACGCTGTTCATCTGCTGCCAGCCGACGCCGGTGTGCCCCTCCATCCGCATCCCGTGCATCACGCGCGACCTGAGCTGCCAGCGCCCCGAGGCGCGGGGGACGGGCGAGGGCGCGTTCCAGGGCTCGGGCGGCGGTGGATCGGACACCGTGTTCTATGGCTCGGGCGGTGGGACGGATACCGTCTACTACGGCTCCGGCGGTGAGAGCGACACCGTGTTCTACGGCTCGGGCGGCGGGACGGATACCGTCTACTACGGCTCCGGCGGCGGCTCCGACACCGTCTACTACGGTTCGGGTGGCGGGACCGATACCGTCTACTACGGCTCGGGTGGCGGGACGGACACCGTCTACTACGGCTCCGGCGGTGGGACGGACACCGTCTACTACGGCTCCGGCGGCGGGACCGACACCGTCTACTACGGCTCCGGTGGCGGGACGGATACGGTCTACTACGGCTCCGGTGGCGGGACGGAGACGGTCTACTACGGCTCGGGCGGCGGGACGGACACGGTCTACTACGGCTCGGGCGGCGGGACGGACACGGTCTACTACGGATCGGGTGGGGGGACGGACACCGTCTACTACGACCCCGGTGGCGGCCCGACGATCCAGCCGACCTCGTGGTGCCAGACCATGGCATTCTGCCCGGTGACGCCGCGCTGCCCCACGCGCGACCCGCGCAGCGCCTGCTGCCCGTCGGTGTTCGTGCTGCGCTGCCCGACGCGCTTCTGCCCCACGCAGCCCTGGGCCGGGTGCCCGGGACCCACGCAGCCGCCGTTCTGCGGGCCGCAGAGCATCAGCTGCCCGTCGGCGGTGGACGCCTGCCCCACGGCGCGCTGCGTGAGCCAGGCGTGCCAGGCGGGCGCGGGCGCCGGCACCGACACCGTGTTCCAGGGGGGCGGCGGCACGGACACCGTCTTCCAGCCCGGCGGCGGGGGGACGGACACGGTGTTCCAGGGGAGCGGCGGGGGCGAAGCGGCCGCGCGCGGAGGCGTGGCCGTACCCACCGTCTACTGCGCCACCAGGCAGCCGCCCTGCCCGCCGCCGCCTTCGGCGTCGACGCCGGGAGGGTGCATCCAGCCGAAGACGACCACCTGCCCCTCGCCGCAGTGCACGCTCCGCTGCGGGAACACCCCGGCGGGGCCGTGCGTCATCTTCTCGCAGGTGCAGACCCAGTGCTGCAACACGCCGGCGTGCCCGTCGTACCCGCCGGTGTGCCCGCGCACCGGCCAGCCGCCGTGCCTGACCTCGGTGCCGCCGTGGTGCCCGCCGCCCACCGAGGCGCCGCCGCAGTGCCCCCGCACGCCCCGCTGCCCGTCGGCGGCGGACGGCTGCCCGAGCGCGCGCTGCCCCGGCGGGGCTCGCGGGCTCCAGGGCGCCGGCGCCGACACGGTTTTCCAGGGGAGCGGCGGTACGGGCGCGGACACCGTCTTCCAGGGGAGCGGCGGCACCGGCGCGGACACCGTCTTCCAGGGGAGCGGCGGCGGGGCCGACACGGTGGCGTTCGGCGCCGGGCCCACGGCGACCGGGTGCACGGTGTTCCCCGGGTGCCCGCCGCCGCCCACCCGCCCGCCGTGGCCCGGCTGCCCGCCGGTGACGGTGCCGGGGCCCTGCCCGGTGCGGACCCTGCCGCCGTGGCCCGGCTGCATTCCGACCGTCCCCCCGAACCCGGGCTGCCTGCCGCCGACGATCCCGCCGCGGCCGGGCTGCCCGCCGCCCCCGCCGCCGACGGTGCCCCCTCGGCCGGGGTGCCCGCCCCCCCCGCCGCCGACGGTGCCGCCGCGGCCGGGGTGCCCGCTGACGATCCCGCCCATCTGTCCGCCGCCGCGCACCTTCGGGGGTGGGCTCTGCCCGCGGCGGACGCTCTTCGAGCCCGGGTGCATCCCCGTGGCCACCGGCCCGGGCTGTCCGCCCGTCACGCCGGGATGCCCGATCGGGCCGATCGACCCCCGGACGCCGGTGATCAACCCGCAGGGGCCGGTGTTCAACCCGCAGGGGCCGGTGGTCGGCCCGGGCGTCTTCCGCCCGGCCGGACCGCAGGGCGCGGCCGGGGGCGGGGGGCCGGCGTGGAGCGCGTTCTGCGCCGGCGGGGCCCAGCGGGGGATGGCGGGCGGCGCGCAGGGCGCCCCTCCGACCGTGGGAGGGTGCCGCTCGGCGGCGGACGCGTGCCCCACGGGGTTCTGCGTGCCGACTTCCGGGCCGCCGCAGTGCCCGCAGCCCACGGTGCCGCCGGCGTGCCCCCCGCCGGGGACGTACGACCCGGCGCGGTGCCCGTCGGTGGTGGACGCGTGCCCCACGGCGCGCTGCATCACCCAGGACGCCGGCTGCCAGCCGGCGGCCGAGGGCGCGGGCGGCGGGGGCGAGCGGGGCTTCGCCGCGCCGACGGTGGGGCGCCAGTGCCGCTCGGCGGTGGACGCCTGCCCCACGCGGCCGTGCCCGACGCCGTCGTTCCGGCCGGACCAGTGCCCCACCACCGACCCGCGGCGCTGCCCCACGCTCGGCATCGCCTGCACGGTGGACTGTCCGCCGCGGACTACCGACCCGCGGCAGTGCCCCTCGGCGGTCGACGCCTGCCCCACGCGGGCATGCACGCGCATTCCGGAGCAGTGCCCCACGCTCGGCATCGCCTGCACGGTGGACTGCCCGCGGCCGACCACCGACCCGCGGCGCTGCCCCTCGGCGGTGGACGCCTGTCCCACGCGGGCGTGCACGGCGACGCCGGAACAGTGCCCTACCCTCGGCATCGCCTGCACGGTCGACTGTCCGACGCGGGGGTGCACGTCCACGCCGCAGCAGTGCCCGACGCTGGGCATCGCCTGCACGCTCGACTGCCCCACGGCGCGCTGCACCACGCAGGACGCGGGGTGCCAGCCGCAGGACAGGGGCGGAGGCGGAGGAGGCGGCTTCGGCGGCAGGGAGGCGCCGGCGACCGTGGGACAGCAGTGCCGCTCGGCGGTGGACGCGTGCCCCACCGGGTTCTGCGCGCCGAGCCTGCGCCCGCCGCAGTGCCCCGAGGGAGCGGGCGGCGGACGCGGCTTCGACCCGCAGCCGACGAGGGCGCGCGGCTTCGACCCGCAGCCAAAATGCTGAGGCCGCCGGGACGTACGACCGTCGGCGGCGGACGCGTGCCCGACGATGCGGGGGCTGCTACTGAACCGCGGTGCGAAGTGCGAAGTGCGAAGTGCTAAGTGCTAAGTGCGGAGGTACGGGGTACGAGGTACGGCGTACGGGCGTGCAGGTTGGCTGTACCCTGTCCCCTGTAACCTGCCGTTCGCATGAGGGATGCGCGCCCGGAGGGCCGGGACGCCGCCGCCACAGGGGTATCGTGGCGGCGGTGGCCCGGCGCCGTTGGGCAGCGTCGTTTGCTGCCCTACGGCGCGCGCAGCCCGGCCCGGAGCGCAGCGGAGGGACATGCCCGAGAACTGCAGTGCGTTAGTGCGTTAGTGCGTTAGTGCGTTAGTGCGTTAGTGCGTTAGTGCGTTAGTGACGGACGACCGATCCCTGTCCTCGGACCTTTGACGCCCGGACCCCGGCGCGCCATCTTGCACCTGCCCCGCGACCGCCGCCCGCCCGCGCCCAGCCGCCGCCGATGATCCTCACCCCCGCCAACCTGGTGCACTACCTCGTGGCCCGCGGGCTCGTGACCCCCGCCGAGGTGGTGGACGGCGACTTCGCGGTGGTGGACATGAGCCGCCGCAACCACAACCTGCAGGTGATGCGGCAGAACGCGCCGGGGCTCTTCGTGAAGCAGGTCCAGGAGTGGGACCCGCACTCGGCCGAGACGCTGCAGCGCGAGGCCACCTGCTACTGGCTGGCGGGGAACGACCCCGATTTCGCCGCGCTCCAGGACATGATGCCGCGCTACCGGCTGTACGACGCGAAGCGGCAGGTGCTGGTGGTGGAGCTGGTCCCCGACGCCGAGACCTTGGGCGAGCACCACCGGCGCGTGGGCGGCTTTCCGCTGGAGCTGGCCGCGCGGCTGGGCACGCTGCTGGGCACCTACCACCGCCAGGCCGGCGGGCGCACCCGCGAGCTGCCGCAGGACGGCGTCTTCCCGCGCACGGTGCCGTGGGTGCTCTCCATCCACTTCCACAACCCCTCGCACTTCGGGCCGGTGAGCGCCGGGGTCAGCCAGCTGCTGGGGATCGTGGGCCGCTACCCCGAGTTCCAGCGCGCGCTGGACGAGCTGCGCGGCGAGTGGCGCCTGGACGCGCTGATCCACGGCGACATGAAGTGGGAGAACTGCGTGGTCCCCCGCGGCGACGACCCGGCCCGGGCCGCGGCAGCCTTGCGGATCGTCGACTGGGAGCTGGCCGACATCGGCGACGGCTGCTGGGACGTGGGGGCCATCTTCCAGGCGTACCTGACCTACTGGATCCTGACGATGCGCATCCCGGCCGAGCAGGTGCGCCCGGAGCGCCTGCCGCAGCTGGCCGAGTTCCCGCTGGAGCGGATGCAGCCGGCCATCCACGCCTTCTGGGACGCGTACGTGCACGCCCGCGGCGCCGACCCGGGCGGCGCGGGCGAGCTGCTGCGCCGGAGCGTGCGCTACGGCGCGGCGCGGATGATCCAGACCGCCTGGGAGTACCTGACCTACTCGCCCCAGCTCACCGCCAACGCGCTGTGCCTCCTGCAGGTGAGCATCAACGTGCTCACCCGCTACGACGAGGCGATCGAGCACCTGCTGGGCATGCCCGCCCGGGCGGCGGCGGCGTGAGACCCTCACCCGGCGGACCCTCACCCGGCGCCGCTACCGCGTCGCCACCCTCTCCCAACTGCGGGGGAGAGGGTACTTTGCGGGATCTTTCGTGCGGAGGGTCGGATTCGCGCGGAAGCCAGTCGCGACGCACGATAAAAGCTCCCTCTCCCGCGCAGCAGGGGAGAGCGGGGGGAGGGGGCACCCCCCGCGCGGCGCCGAACCTTGTCGAAGCGAGCGATGAAGCCGATGCGACTCCGTCCGACCCCTGAATGAGCGCTCCCCTCCTCGACGAGCTGCGCCGCATCGTGGCGGCGGTCGACGCGCTCGGGCCCACGGGGTTCCGCTTCGGCGGGCGCTCGTTCCAGGCGCCGCCGCAGCCGCCCGGGGCTCCCCCGCGCGCGGCGGGCGCCCCGCCGCCGGTGGTGGAGCTGCTGCAGAACACTTTCTACCAGTACTGCTACGTCCGCCGCTTCGCCGGGGCGGCGCTGGACCCGCCGTACGCCCCGCGCCCGGACGACGACCTGGTGCCGCTGCTCTCCCGCGCCAACCCCACCCGCGAGCGCTGGGAGCAGGGGTGGGAGATCGCGCAGATCCTGGCCTCGGGGCAGGTGATCGCCAGGCTCCACGGCCGCACGCGCTTCCTGTGGCCGGGCGAGTTCCTGAGCCGCGACGGGCCCGGGATGCAGCCGCGCCCGGGGATGCGGGTGAGCGTCCACGCGCCGCGCGAGTCGGCCACCATGCAGCCGGGCTTCTACTTCGCCTTCGGGGAGTCGCCGTTCGACCAGGGCGACGAGCTGGACCTGGTGCGGCTGTACTGGCACGTGGACGACGCCGGCGCCCCGGCGCTCTTGCGCCACTTGGCCGGCGCGCTCAACCGCTACGGCGTCCCCTTCCGCTTCAAGACGCTGTCGCTCCGCTCGGCGTACGTGCGCGCGGACCCGGCGGTGCTCTACGTGAGCCACCGCTACTTCCGCATCACCGCCGAGCTGGCCCTGGAGGGGGTGATCCCGCGCGTGGCCGCGCACCTCTCCCCCGAGACGCCGCTCTTCACCCGCGCGCTGGCGCCGGGGCTGGCGCTGGCCGAGGACCCCGACACGGGCGAGAGCTTCGGGATGGCGCGCTGCCGGGTGCTGGCCGAGGGGGTGTGGCAGGCGCACACCGCAGGGCTGCGCACGCCCGAGGAGCGGATGCGGGCCGTGGCCGCGCACTTCGCGGCCGCCGGGGTGGACCTGGAGCGCCCGTGGCTCAACCCGGGCTCGATCGACCGCTATGACCCTGCACGAGCTCCCGCCGCCGCCTGAGGCCGTGGCCGCCACCGGCCGGCTCGCCTTCATCGACGCGGCCGCCGGCGTCGGGGCGCGCCTCTGCCGCGACGCCCTCTGGGACGGCGCGCGCTGCAACTGGCTGGGCGACGCGTCCGAGGTGGTGGGCAGCGCCTGGACCGTGGTCCACAAGGCGATGGGCGCGGAGCTGTACGACGGCACCGCCGGCATCGCGCTGTTCCTGGCGCGGCTCCACGCGGCGACCGGCGAGCGCCCCTTCCGCACCGCGGCCGAGGGGGCGCTCCGGCACGTCCTCTCCCGCCGCGGGCAGCTGGGAGCCGCCGGCCGGCTCGCCTTCCACTCGGGGGCGACGGGGGTGGCGTGGGTGCTGGCCGAGGCGGGCGAGCTGCTGGGGAGCGGGGAGTACGCGTCCGCGGCGCGCGAGCTGGCGGACGAGGTGGCGGGGCTGGAGCCGCGCCCGCACGAGGTGGACGTGATCTCGGGGGCGGCGGGGGCGATCCCCGCGCTGCTGGACCTGGCGGCGCGCTTCGGCGTGGAGGCGTGGATGGGGGCGGCCGCGCGGCTGGGCGACTTCCTCCTCTCCATCGCGCGGCCGGGGGAGGCGGGGACGAGCTGGCGGACGCTGGAGATGGACACCCGGCGCGACCTCACCGGCTACAGCCACGGAGCGTCCGGGGTGGCGCTGGCGCTGCTGGAGCTCTGGCGCCGCACGGGCGAGGCGCGCTTCCGCGCGGCGGCCGAGGAGGGGTTCCGCTACGAGCGCAGCTGGTTCGACCCGCGGCAGGGGAACTGGCCGGACTTCCGCACCTTCGAGAGCATGGGGATGCCCACGCCGCCCGAGCCCGGCTACGCGCTGGCCTGGTGCCACGGCGCGCCGGGGATCGGGATGGCGCGCATCCGGGCCTGGCAGCTCACCGGCGACGACGTCTACCGCCGCGAGGCCGACGCGGCGCTGCGGACCACGGCCTACGCGCTGCAGGCCGCGGCGCAGGCGGGGAGCGCCGGCTTCTCGCTCTGCCACGGTGACGCGGGGAACGCCGAGCTGCTGATCCTGGCCGAGCAGGCGTTCGGCGGCGGCGGGGCGATGCAGCTCGCCGAGCAGGTGGGGCGGATGGGGATCGCCCGCTACCTGCTGCCGCGCGCCCCCTGGCCCTGCGGCGTCCCCGACGGCGGCGAGACGCCGAACCTGATGCTGGGCCTGGCCGGCATCGGCCACTTCTACCTGCGCCTGTTCGATCCCGCGAAGGTGCCGTCCATCCTGCTGCTGGCGCCGCGAGGGGCGGAGGCGGTAGTAAGGACGCCCTGAGCTAAGCCGGGTGTCGGCTTGCACTCGACCCCAGGAAGGCCGCGTGGGCGACTCGAAGTTCCGCGAGCTGGTGCTCAACCTGGACGGGTTCGACCCCGCACGGGCTGCGGCCGCCGCGCGAGAGCTGGAGGCCCGTGGGATCGTGTTCGCCACGCTCGCGGAGGAGCAGGAACGGCGGCCCGCGGAGTGGCTTCGCGAGCTCACCGACCTCGAGAACGCCACACGCGCCCATATCGATGCGCCGCGCACGCCGGCCGAGATGATCGAACGGCTCGCCTTCCTCAAGGTGGCGCCCGAGGCGCTCTTCCTCGCGCGATCGGGCGAGCGGTACCTCGGCTACACCTGCCTCAACGTGCGCGGGTCGGACGGCGAGACGCTGGTCCAGGGCTGGACCGGAGTACGTCCGGAAGAGCGGGGGAGGGGGCTCGCCACGGCCCTGAAGCTGCATGCGGCGGCCTACGCCAGGACACGCGGCTATCGGCGCATCCTGACGGCGCCGCGGTGGACCAACACCGCGAGCCTGCGCGCAAACGAGAAGGTGGGCTTCCGCCCGGCCGGCGAGGAGGATGGGCCACCAGCCTGACCTGGCGCTGCACGCGACTGCGACGGCACGGCTTCAGCCCGACCTCGCGGCCCGGCGTCTCGGCCCGCGGCGCTCGGGCCCGGGCGTTCGACGGCGATCGGAATGCTCGCCGAATCCACTCGAGGATCCAACCAGCCGTGAGATGCGCCCGCGCCCCAACGGCTGACCGGCGCGCGCGGATACACTTGCCAGGGAGCCGTTCATGACGGCGGAGCCGATCAACCTGTTCGCCCGCATCGCGGACCACGCCGGTGTCGCCCGGCGGCTGCGCGAGCTCGCCCCGGACGTCAAGATCGACGGGCCGGACGACCGCTGGCGGAGCGCCAGGGTCAGCTTCGGGAAGTGGTGGAGGAAGCGGACGCTCACGCTCCTCTACGATCCGGACTACCACGCGGAGCCGAACTGGTCCGCCCAGATGGGTGGGATGCGGGGGTACCTCTCCCGCTTCCCGGACAGCGGCCGCAAGCGCCAGGCGGTGATGCTCCCCACCACCTTCCGCTATTCGCTCGCCACGCAGTTCGACCCGGACCCCGACCCCGGCGGCGACCCGCGGCTCGACGTGCTGTTCGCGGTGGCCGAGCTCGTGGACGGCGTCCTGTTCACCCCGTCGGCGCTGCGCGACGCGCGCGGGCGCGTCCTGTTCTCGCCCGAGGGCGCGGGCGCGGAAGACCCCGCGGCCGTCTGGCCCCGCGTGATAGCCGAGGTGTCCGTGTCGGACCCGTCCGGGGCGGCCGCGCCGGACGACGAGGACGAAGATGCCGAGCCCCCCACCGCCGAGCGGGTGGCCCGGCGGGCGCTCGCCCTGGCGGCCGTCACCGCCCGGGCCATCCTCGAGCGGGAGGCCAGGGAGCGCGGTGCCGCCGGGAAGCACCAGGACCTGCTCGGCTGGGTGCGCGAGACCGGCGTCGAGGACGAGCTGGAGGAGTACGAGAGGGAGCACCTGCGGCAGCCGCCCGGCCGCCTGGACCCGCGCTCGCAGATGAACGCGTCATGGCGGCTGGAGGGGCTGGCCGTGCTGGCCTGGGCGCTCGGCCGGTTCGAGCTCCCGCCCCACGACGAACTGGTGGACCCCGACCCGCTCTGGAAGAGCCTGGGGCTGCTCGACGCCGGCGCCGCCCGGGCGCTGCTGGCGAGCCCGGCTCTGCGGCCGCGGGAAGAGATCGAAGCGCTCCGCAGCCGGCTGTTCGCGCTGCACTGGCGGCTGCGGGACTTCTACGTCAAGCCGGGCGCGATGGACTTCGGCGAGTTCGCGCGGACCTGCTGGTTCGGCCCGCTGGACCTCACCGGAATCCCCCTGGTCGAAGGCGACCTCGGGCTCGGCGGCAGGCGGATCGACCGGGCGCCGCCGGACGTGTTCTCGACCGCGCACAGCGCCGCCCAGGAGCGCCACCAGGCGGCGAACTGGCTGTGGGAGGGTCCCGCGCTGTATTCCGAGGCGAGCGTGGCGACGTAACCGGGATCTGCCGAGGGCGATGCGCTTCGACAGGAGCTACCCCGAGCCGCTCCCGCCTTCGCCGGAGCTGTCGGCCTGGATCCAGCGGCAGATCGACGCGCTGGCCGCGGACGCCCGGGAGAACTGGCTGATGCGCCTCTGCATGGAGCGCAACGCCTTTCCCCTCAGCGGCAACCAGGTCTACCTCTGGGCCATCCGGCCCGACGGCGTGGTCCTCTGGATCGACCACGAGTCGTTCGCCCATGCCACCGAGCCGGAAACCGACCTCTCGGCCCTCTACGCGGCCCTGGTGCTGGGGGCGCGCAGGCATCCCGAGCTGCGGGAGCTCATCCCCGCGCGCCCCGCGGACGCACGCCTCTGCGACGTCTGCGGGGGCACGGGCGGGCCGGTCACGCCGGCCGCCCCCGCCGTCGAGGACATCTGCCACGGCTGCGACGGGCTGGGATGGCTCGTTCCCGGTCCACCCCGTTGACGCCGGCCGCGTCCGCCGAAACGATTTACACCCGCCCGCCCCCGCCCTAAACTTCCCTCGCGCCTCTTCCGCGCACCGTAATCCCTGATTCGTGCAAGCCACGGCGTCGCCTGCTCAGCGGAGCGGGACCTGGCCCGGGCGCGTTCAGGAAAGGGACTATGGCCTCGATGCAGTGGATCCCCCTGTGGGCGGACCCGTCACAGCTTCCGTCGGCGGTCAGGCGGCTGAAGTCGCCCCTGCGCAGGTTCCTGGAGGCCGTCAAGAGGGGCAAGCTGAAGGTGCAGACTCCGGTGATCCCGTTCCTCGAGTACGAGCTCGACGGGAACCGGAGCGCGGAAGCGTCCGACCTCCTGCGGGAGGCGCTCTGGCTGTCCGGCAGGCTCGACGCGCACGACCTGGCCTCCGGGGGCGGGCAGGCCCGCTGGAAGCCGAATTCCCAGCAGCTCGTGCAGGTGCAGGACGACCTGTACCATCCTCTCTGGGCGCCGAGCTTCCTCAAGCTGGCCTGCGACTTCCTGCTCCAGCTGCCGAAGCTCCCCGCCGAGCTGCGGGCCGAGCTGGAGACGAGGCGGCAGCTCCCCGAGCACGCGCTGCAGCACGAATTCAGCAGCGCGCTGGAAAGGGAAGGCACCGCATCGCTCGGCCGGTGGTTCGAGTGGGCCAGCCAGACCTATCCCGGCATCGACGAGGATTTCAAGGTCCTGGTCGGCAAGTCCAAGCCCGGGATGCGCGCGTTCATCGCGGAGCAGGAGTACCACGTCGCCATCCTGGGGCACCCTTCCCGGCCGAAGCTGCTCTCCTACTTTCCCTCGGGCGCGCTGCACGCCCTCCCCCCGCCCAACGGCTGGATGACGGCCCGGGTGATCGGAGTGCCGGTCCAGGCCCCCGCCCCGCAGCCGGGACTGCCGGGCGGCGGCCTGAGGGCCATCGCCCTCCTCGGCGGGGTGGCCGCTCCGCGGTAGCCCTCCGGCGCGCGGCGCGGCGGGGGAGCCCGGCGTCAGGCCCATCAACCTTCGAGGCCGCATGAGCGAGACCGGGCAGTTCTTCCAGGCCGTGGAGTCCGGCGACGCCGAGCGGGTGCGCACCCTCCTCGCGGCGCACCCGGAGCTCGCCCGCGCCCGCGACGACGAGGGGGCGACGGCGCTGCACTACGCGGCGTTCAACGGGCACCGGCCCGTCGTCGACCTCCTCCTCGCCGCCGGGGCCGAGCTGAACGCGCGCGACGCCCGCTTCGGCGCCACCCCGTCCGGCTGGGCGATCGAGTACCTGCGCGAGCTGGGCGGGCTGCTGGCGATCGAGATCGAGGACGTGCTCTACGCCATCCAGACCCGCGACGCCAGGTGGGCGCGCCGCCTGGTCGCCCGGCACCCGGCGCTCGCCGCCGCGGCGGACAGGCACGGGAAGCCCCTCGCCGCGCACGCCCGCGAATCCGGCGATCCCGAGATCGCCGGCCTGTTCGCGTCCCTGGCTCCGGAGGCCTGACGTCGCGTCCCGCCGGGCCGCCCATCATCGGGCTCGGGAGGCCTCTGTCGGCTTACAGAGGATCCTGAAAGTCCTCGGGGGTGGCGTCGAAGTCCTCGGCCATGTGAATCAGCCCACGGGCGCTGCCCGGGCGGCGTGGCGCGCGAGAACGGCGCAGCGGGATGATCTTGGCCACCGCTTCGCCTCCGCTCGTGAGCACCACCTCTCCTGCGCGCGCGGCCTCCTCCACCAGATCGCGGAGTTGGGGAGGTGCACTCGTCAGGTCAACGGCGGGGATTCCCATCGACCGTACTCCTCATCAGCGGATCATCTGACTCCCGAGCGGAAGGTAACACCTCCTCCTTCTTAATCACCACTGGGCATGCGGAACGAGAGGGTAAGGTCTTGTGCGTACCGATATATTCCAGGAGCGGGACACGCTGCGCACGATTCCATGAACCCTTGTACCAGTACCACTGAAGTACTCTGCTTTGCTCGTCTATCTCGACTCTGCACATCTGGCCCTTTTGGAACGGGCCTCCATCAGCCAGAGGGAGGCATTCCTCTCCACCTGGCGCGCATACGAATGCGAGTTGGCTCTATCGCTCCACCACCTGCAAGAGATTGCGCAATTGGCTGACCGCGCGAGTGTCGAGCACCGCCTGAAAGTTCTGGAGGTATTTCCATCCATCCGCTGTAAGCCAGCCGGCATCAATCTCGTTCTCAAGTTGGAAATCCAGCTACAACTACTTACGCTTCTCGGGTTCAGACCAGATATACGCAGAAGTGCGGTGGATACACTCTTTCCCAAGGTGGATATCAGTGAAATCCGTGCTGCAACCATAGATCTGCAGCCGCTGTTCAAGCTCATGCGTACCGCTCACGAAATGGGAGCAGACGCGTCGAACACATCGAAGCAAGCCAGTCAACTCGGGCCACCGGTGAGCATGCGTCGGGCAATCGATCCCCCCCAGCTCGATTCCCCGGCAGTGCGGGAAGCCTTCGAAGCCGCTCTCACCGATATGCCTCCCGACGTTCAGGCACTCACGCGCCAGATGTACCAGTTGGTACGTACCTCCATTCAAGATCACGGGAGTGCCCGGCGAGCCCTGGAAAACATCTACAATCTCGCCAAGGTTGAGGCCCTTGGCCGTATCCCCGACAGCGATCTTGCGATAGTAGCCGGCTTCTTCAACTCGGCACGGAAGGAGGTTGACGAAGTGCTCAGCCGTGTAGGGGCTGAACCGTCCACAGGTGAGCAACTCGTCCGCCGGTTAGATCCGTACGCCGCACCCGGCTTCTCTCTGCAATTAGCCGTACAGCGTGCTCGCAAGCGTCACCCCAAGCCGGAGGAGCCGGGTGACGATCTCGATGTAGCTCATGTCGGGTTCGCCCCGTACGTAGACGTACTCTTCGCGGACAAACGCACCTTCGGCTTCGTCGTTCAAGAAGCTCGGGATAACCCGGAACGGCTCGCTTCGTGTTCTATCGGTGCAATCGAGCGCGCAGGCAACTTGGAGCAGGCGGCTGAGGTGATTGCTAAGCGATCTGCGCTGGCCTGACGAGCAATGCGGGCGAGAGGACTGCGGCCTGTCCGCACAGCCTTTCCCACGAAACGATTTACACGCGCCCGCCCCCGCCGTTAACTTCCGTCCACCTCCCGCCGGCGCCGCCCGGCCCGCGCTCCACCCTCCCGCCGGAGCAACGCACCGTGAGCATGACCCTGATCGTCATCGTGGCCGTCGTCGCGCTGGTCGCCGTCTTCGTGGTCGCGGTCTACAACCAGCTGGTGGGCCTGAGGCTCCGGTCGCAGAACGCCTGGAGCGACATCGACGTGCAGCTCAAGCGGCGCTACGACCTGGTGCCCAACCTGGTGGAGACGGTGAAGGGCTACGCCGGCCACGAGCGCGAGACGCTGGAGGCCGTCACCCAGGCCCGCACCCGCGCCGTGGCCGCCCAGTCCGCCGGCCCCGCCGAGCGCGCCCAGGCCGAGGCCCAGCTCACGGCGGCGCTCCGCGGCCTGTCGGTTGCCGTCGAAGCCTACCCGCAGCTGCAGGCCTCGGGCGGCTTCCGCGACCTGCAGGCCCAGCTGGCGGCGATCGAGGACGCCATCCAGAACGCGCGCCGCTACTACAACGCGGTGGTGCGCGAATTCAACACCAAGATCATGCAGTTCCCCTCCAACGCCGTGGCCGGCGCGTTCGGCTTCCAGCCGCGCGAGTTCTTCGAGGCCGCCGAGGTCGAGCGCGAGGCCCCGAAGGTGAGCTTCTGACCCGCCCGGGCGCGGGGCCCCGTCCCGCGCCCGCCTTCCGCCGCCATCCACGAAGTCCCGCATGCGCCGCGCACTCCTCCTGCTCATCGCCCTCCTCCCGGCGCTCGCCCCCGTGGCGCGCGCGCAGGGCGACTCGATCAAGATCCGCACGTACGCCGCCGACCTGGTGGTCCACCGCGACGGCGCCACCGACGTCACCGAGACCATCCACTTCGCCTTCTACGGCCCCTGGAACGGCATCCTGCGCGACCTCTCGCTCCAGCACAGGAACGGCGACGGGCGGACCGAGAAGCTGAAGGTCGAAGTCCAGGGGGTCGCCACCCCCTCGGGCCAGCCGTACCGCTGGCAGGAGGAAGACGCCGACGGCGACGACATGCTGAAGCGCCTGCGCATCTGGATCCCCGACGCCCGCGACGCCGAGCGCATCCTGGTGATCCGCTACCGGGTGAAGAACGCCGTCCGCTTCTTCTACGCCGACAGCGCGGCCGGCAACTTCGACGAACTGTACTGGAACGTCACCGGCAACGACTGGACGATGCCGATCCAGCAGGCCCGCGCCCGGGTCATCCTCCCCGACGGCGTGGTGCCGAGGCAGCAGGCCGCGTACGTGGGCTACGAGGGATCGGCCGAGCAGGGCGCCGACGTGGAGGCGGGGAGCGGGATCGTCACCTTCGCCACGCGGCGCGAGCTGGCGCCGGGCGAGGGGCTCACCGTGGCGGTGGGGTGGCCGGCGGGGGCGATCGCCGGGCGGCCGAGCGCGGCGGCGCACTCGCGCGCCGAGACGGCCCGCAAGTGGCCGCTGGGGCTGCCGCTGCTGGCGTTCTTCTTCTCCTTCCGCGCCTGGCGCCGCCGCGGCCGCGACCCCAAGGAGCTCCCCGTGGTGGTGGGCTACGAGCCGCCCGAGGGGATGACCCCCGCCGAGATCGGGACGCTGGTGGACCACCGCGTCCACATGCAGGACGTCACCGCCACGCTGGTGGACCTGGCGGTGCGCGGCTACCTGGGGATCGAGGAGCGCAAGGAGAAGCGCTTCCTGGGGCTCTTCTCCGACACCGAGTACGTCTTCCACCTGCGCAGGCCCCGCGAGGAATGGGGCGCGCTGCTGCCGCACGAGCGCAAGTTCCTGAACGCGCTCTTCACCGCGGCGAGCACCGCCGACCAGCCGTGGGAGGTGATCAAGGCCGTCTTCGCCGAGGCGCGCCAGGCGCAGGCGGCGGGGCGCGAGTTCGACCGCGGCGCCTTCCAGGAGCGGATGACGCAGACGGCCGCGGCGCCGGCCGAGTCGGTGAAGCTCTCCGACCTCACCAACCGCTTCTACCGCTCGCTCCCCGGGATCCGCGAGGCCGTCTACGAGCGGCTGAAGGAGCGCGGCTACTACCGCGACCGGCCGGACCAGGTGCTGGCCAACTGGACGGGCGTGGGCACCGTGCTGGGAATCCTGAGCGTGTTCGGGGCCGTGTTCGGGGCGGGGATGGCGCTGGGGTGGGTGGAGCCGTGGGCGCTGGCGGCGGGCGGGATTGCCAGCGCGCTGCTGGTGGTGGGCTTCGGCTTCGCCATGCCGGCGCGCACGGTGGCGGGGGCGCGGGCGCGCGAGGCGGCGCTGGGCTTCCGCGAGTTCCTGGACAAGGTGGAGAGCGACCGCTACCGGCGGATGGTGACCGGGCCGGAGATGTTCGAGCGCTACCTGCCGTACGCCATGGCGTTCGGGGTGGAGGCGCGCTGGGCGAAGGCGTTCGACGACCTGTACCGCGAGCCGCCCGACTGGTACAGCGGGAGCGGCTACGGCTCGGGCTTCCGCGCCTCGAGCTTCACCCAGGGGATGAGCAGCCTCTCCTCGCGCGCGGGGAGCACCATGTCGTCGAGCCCCAGCTCGTCCGGGTCCGGCTCGGGCGGCGGCGGCTCCAGCGGCGGCGGCAGCGGCGGCGGCGGCGGCAGCGGGTTCTGATCCCACGTTCCGCGGCATCGTTCCGGTTCCCGACGGATCGGGATCACACGGAGAAACAGAGGAATGGAGGACTTCCTCTGTTTCTCTGTTTCTCCGTGTGAGGCTTTGGGGACTTCGGACGGCGGCGCGGATCCCGGCCCTCCCCACGGAAACAGGCCCCGGCGGTCGAGGCAGGCCTCGCCCCTACGGGAACCTCGGTCGCGAATCCCGAAGCAGATCGTCAATCAGCATCAACCGGGATACGGCCGCCAGGTCAGCTCGGCAGGGCGCGGAAGGCCTCCTCCAGCTCGCGCAGGGTGCGCTGGTCCAGGCGGAGGGACTCGGCGCGGACGCTGCTCTCGATGCTCTCCTCGCGGCTGGCGCCGGGGATGGGGACCAGAGAGGGGGAGACGCCCAGGATCCAGGCCAGCACCATCTCCTCGGGGCTCGCGCCGAAGCGGCCGGCGATCGCGCGCAGCTCGGGGCTCTCGCGCAGCAGCCCCACCCGGCGGTGGCCGCCCACGGGGCTGTAGGGGAGGAAGGTGACGCGGTGGTCGTCGCAGTAGCGGACGAGCCCCGTCCGCTCGGAGTCGCGGTCCCACGGGTTGAAGCGGTTCTGCACCGAGGTGATGGGGACGATGGCCTCGGCCACGCGCAGCTGCATGAGGGAGACGTTCGAGAGCCCCACCGCCGCCACCAGCCCCTCCTCGTACAGCCGCGCCATCTCGCCCACGCTGTCCTCGAAGCGCACCTTCGGGTCGGGCGCGTGCAGCTGGTAGAGGTCGATGCGGTCCACCCCCAGCGCCTGGAGGCTCCGCTCGCAGGCGCGGCGCAGGTGCTCGGGGCGCGCGTCGTTCTCCCAGCGCCCGCCGGGGCGCACCAGGCCGCCCTTGGTGGCCACCGTCACCTGGGCGCGCATCCCCGCCTCGTCCAGCGCCTGGGCGATCAACCGCTCGTTGTGCCCGAGGTCGGAGTCGTCCAGGCAGTAGACGTCGGCCGTGTCGATGAAGTTCACCCCCAGCTCGAGGGCGCGGCGCACCACGCCGAGTCCCTGCTCCCGCGGGGGGCGCCCCGGGAGGGAGACCTGCATCCCGCCCAGCCCGATGCGCGTGATCCGCCGGCCCGTGCGGCCGAGCTGCACCATCTCCATGCTCCACCCCTCCTCCCCGAGATTGCCCCCGGACGGGAACGACCCGTGCATCATCGCCGCGCCCCGCTCGGGGGGCAAGTGCGAAGTGCGGAACCACCGCCTGGCACACCGGGCACCGAGCATCCAGGATCAGGCACTTCGCACTTCGCACTCAGCACTTCGCACTTCGCACTGGGGTTTCATGCCGCAGAACCGACGCGCCTCCGACAAGCGCTGGGTCAAGGCCGTGGGATGGGCCGCCTGCACGGCGCTGGCGGCGTCGCTCACCTACACCTTCATCCGCTCGCTCACCGAGGGGCCCGAAGACGTGGACCCCCTCTTCTTCGCCCTGCAGACGGCGGCCTCGCTCCTCTTCCTGGTGTACTCGCTCCGGCTGAAGAACCCCGTGTTCATCGCCGCCAACTGCGTGGCGCTCTTCAACGCCGTCGGCACCCTGGTGGTGGCGGCCCTGGGGCGGTGAGCGCCGCTCAGTGCGCGCGGGCCGGGCGGAGGGGCCGAAAGCCTTGCGGCGGCGGGGCTTTCCCGCTTGACCGGACGGGGGGCGCGCTGTATCGTGCTCCGCCGACAGAACTCCCGACCGATCTTCCCCGCTTTTCCGGGCCCCCGCCCGGGAGCCCTCAGCACTGTACCGCCCAAGGAGCCTCGTTATGAGACGAAGTCTGGCAATCGCCGGCGCCGCCGCCCTCGCGTGCGCCGCGGTTGGCACGCCGCTCTCCGCGCAGGGGTCGTCCGTCGACCAGCACAGCGCGTGCATGGCCGGCCGCGTGGGCGCCGGCATCGCGTCGCCCTGCGACGACGGCTCGGCCGTGTACTTCAGCCCGGCCGGGCTCGCGATGCGCCCCAGCGCCGTGGGCCTGAACCTCACCCTCATCCGCGCCAGCAGCAAGTTCGAATACCACGCCGGCCGGCAGCCGCCCCTCGAGGACAACCCGGTGCGGCGCGACCCCGAGGTGGTGCCCGTCCCCGCGCTCTGGCTCTCGTACCGGCCCAACCCCCGCCTGGCCGCCGCCGTGGGCGTGTTCGCCCCGTACGGGCTGGGGCTCGAGTGGCCGGTGTGCCCGACCGACGACGCCGACTGCGACCAGCTCAACTTCGAGGGGCGCTACACGGGGTACGACAACTCGCTGCGCTCCATCTACGTGCAGCCCACCGTGGCGTACCAGGTGGCCCCCGGCTTCTCGCTGGGCGCGGGGCTCGACTACGTGCGCCTGACCATCGACGTCAGCCAGCGCGCCGACGCCCCCTCCGTGGGGCTCAGCGGGCGCGACATCGCCGACGCCAACCTCAAGGGCGACGGCAACGCCCTCACCGGGCACGTGGGCGCCGTCCTCCGGCTCTCGCCCCGCACCACGCTGGGCGCGCGCTACCTGCACTCGGTGAAGGTCGACATGGACGGCGACGCCGACTTCACCCAGATCGCCACGGGAACGGTGTTCGACGCCGCGCTGGCCGCCCAGTTCGCCCCCGGCGGGCCGCTGGCCGACCAGGCGATCGCCACCGAGATCGAGCTCCCCGCCCAGGCCGTGGCGGGCCTCGCCTACCGCGCCACCGACGCCCTCATGCTCTTCGCCGACTACCAGTGGACCGGGTGGAAGAGCTTCGACCAGTTCGACATCGTCTTCGAGAACGGCGACACCACGGTGCTGGAGCTCGACTACCGCAACACCAACACCTTCCGCTTCGCCGCCGAGTACGGCTGGAACGAGCGGCTGGCGCTGCGCGCGGGCTTCCGCTACAACACCGCCGCCACCCCCCGGGCCACCCCGTTCCTCCCCGAGGGCGAGCGCAACTACTACACGGTGGGGCTCGGCTACCGGGTGACGCCCGCGCTCTCGGCCGACCTGGCGTTCCAGTACATCAACCAGCCCCCGCGCGAGGGCGCCGTGCGCCCGGGCGGCGGCCGGGTGGGCGTCTACTCCTCGAGCGGGCAGGTCTTCGGCTTCACGCTGGCGTACCGGTTCGGCGGCGGCGGCGCCCCGTGACGGCCTGCGGCGTGCATCGTCAGCTTCCCGGAGCAAACGAGTGTTTCAACCCCTGGAGAGACGAATGAGACTTTCAACCAGCCGGCGCCTGCTCGCCCTGGCCGCGCTGCCCCTGCTGGCGCTGGGTGCCTGCGTGGGCGACGGCGACGACCTGCTCACCGAGGCCCCCGCCGGCGCCGCGGGCGGCGCCCTCTTCGAGCGCTACGTGGCGCTGGGCAACTCCATCACGGCCGGCTTCCAGTCAGGCGGCATCGTGGACTCGCTGCAGGCGCGCGCCTACCCGGTGCTGCTGTCGCAGCGGGCGGGCAACTTCAACTTCGGCATCCCCTGGCTGGCCAAGCCCGGGTGCCCGGCGCCCTTCACCGCCCCCTTCACCCCGCAGACCGGGGTGCCGGCGTGCGCGCTGCGCGTCGCCGACCCCGACTCGGTGCCCACCTACGTGCAGAACCTGGCGGTGCCGGGGGTGCGCATCGCCGACCTCTTCGCGATCCCCTCGGGCTCCATCGCGCAGCTCTACACGCTCGTCACCGGCGGGCGCACGCAGGTGCAGGCCATGATCGACGCCGAGCCCACCTTCGTGTCGGTGTGGATCGGCAACAACGACGCCCTGAACGCGGTGGCGAGCGGCGTGCTGGGGCCGCTGGCGGCGGGCGCCGACTCCAACCTCACCCGGCTGGCCCCCTTCCAGGCGCGGGTCACCGAGCTGGCGGGCGCCATCAACGCCTCGGGCGCGCAGGGCGCGGCGCTGGTGGGGGTGGTCAACGCCATCCAGTTCGCCCCCATCGTGCAGCCCGGCGCGTTCTTCTTCCTGGCGCGCGACGTGACCACGCGGCGCTTCAACGGCAAGCTGGTCAACGACAACTGCTCGCCGGTCAACAACCTGGGCCAGCCCAACCCGCTCGCGGCCAACCTGGTGAGCTTCCAGGCGGTCACCTCCACGGCGATCCCCGAGATCAACTGCGACCCGGCGCAGCAGGGCGGGCTCTTCCTGCTGGACCAGACCGAGATCGCGGTGATCACGGCGCGGATCAACGCCTACAACGCGGCGCTCCAGGCCGCCGCCGCCGCCAACAACTGGGTGTACGTGGACCCCAACACGATCTTCGCGCCGCAGCTGACCACGCGCACCTCGGGCCGCACCAACCAGATCCGTAAGTGCATCGACCTGGCCACGGCCACCACCGCGGCGCAGTTCCAGGCGGCGGTGCTGAACACCTGCCCCGTCACCGGCGCCACGGCGGCGCCCAACCTGTTCGGCGCGCTGATCTCCCTCGACGCCGTGCACCCGTCGAGCGCGGCGCACGTGCTGTTCGCCAACGCCCTGGCCGCGGCGATCAACGCCCGGTACGGCACCACGCTCGCCACCAGCTGAGTGCTTCGCCTCCGGTCTCTCCGGGAGCGTACGAAGGGGCGGCCTCGTCCGGGGCCGCCCCTTCCTCTTCATACCGGATCGGGATGATCGGTTGCCTCCGCACTTCGCACTTCGCACTGCGGTTTGGGCGTGTCCCTCCGCTGCGCTCCGGGCCGGGCTGCGCGCGCGGTAGGGCACGATACCACCGTGCCCAACCGCGCCGGGCCGCCGCCGCGACGATACCCCGTGTCGCGTCGGCGTCCCGGCCCTGTCGGGCGCGCATCCCTCACGCGTGGCGCCGCTCCAACAGCCGAATTCCCGCGATTCTCCCTGCTTCCACCGCCGGGAAGGCGAGCCGGAAGCGCGCGGAATCGCCGATTTTCCACTGTTTCCGCCGTTTCTCCCTCTCCGGTTTTCGCACTTACGCACTCTCGCACTTTCGCACTTCTCCACCCCTGCCCCACGTCCGACACGCTTCTTGCGCAGAGACCCGGATCATGACCGAGCCGACCCAGACGACCGGAGTCCCGCCGTCGATCGCGAAGATCCTGCGGCGCTTCGAGACGCTGTCGCCCGACCTCACGCGGCAGGCGCTGGTGCAGTACGCCAACCGGCTCCCCCCGCTCCCCGAGCGCTTCCAGGGGGTGGACCAGGAGCGCTACCGCGTGCACGAGTGCATGACGCCGGTGGCGCTCTTCCCCGAGGTGGTGGACGGGAAGATGTACTTCCACGCCGACGTCCCGCGCGAGAGCGCCGCCATCCGGGCGCTCCTGGCCATGCTCTTCGAGGCGCTCAACGGGCAGCCCCCCGAGGCCACCCTGGCCATCCCCCCCGACTTCGTGCGCCAGGTGATGGGGAAGATCGGCCTGCAGGCGCGCGAGCACGGGCTGAACGCCATGGTCGAGCGCCTGAAGTCCGCCGCCCGCCGCGCCGCCGGGGAGCGCGCGGCGGCGGCCGCGGGGTGAGGCGTGTCCGCGCCGCGCGGAAAACCCTTGCGCGCGCACGCCGGGGACGTTCTTTTGTCGCCCGCGCGCGGCCGGGGCCGCGCGGCGAACCAGGAGACCAGCCCCATGCCTCGACCGACGACCGGCCGCACGCGGCCGGCGGCCTTCTGCGCGCTCGCCCTGGGCGCCGCCCTCGCGGCGTGCACCCCGGGCGGCGACTACGGCTACGACCGCGTCTCGCACCGCGACTATCCGCCCGAGGTGCCCCAGGCCACCAATCCCGACCCGCCGCCGCTGCGCCCCGGCGCCATGGCGAGCGCCGCCCCGCAGAAGCTGGTGGCGAAGAACCTCCCGGCGGGGGTCACCCAGGCCATGGTCGACGAGGGGCAGGAGCTCTTCTCCAACCCCTGCGCCGCCTGCCACGGGGCGGGGGGCGCGGGGACCCCGTCGGCGCCGCCGCTCAACGACGGCCAGTGGCTGAACATCTCGGGCGCCTACCCCGAGATCGTCACCGTCATCAACAACGGCGTCCCGCAGCCCAGGGAGCACCCGGGGATGATGCCGCCCAAAGGCGGCCGCGCCGACCTCACCGAGCCGCAGGTCCGCGCGCTGGCCGCCTACGTCTTCGCCTTGAGCCACCAGGGAGAGCAATGAGCAACCGGCACGGCGACGCGGGCGAGGGCACCTACGACTCCGTGCGTGAGCGCTACCGCCGCTGGGCGGAGGAGCGTCCGCGCCGCACCTCGCCCTCGGCCATCGGGATGCCCGCCATCCCCGAGAGCGCGGCGCGCCTGCTGGCGCTCGCCACGGGGCTGGGGCTCGGCGCGCTCCTCCTGGCGCTCGCCGTCACCGCCTTCGTGGCCGCGGGGAGCTGGAGCGAGATCGGGCGGGGCGGCGCGGCCGTGGCCTACTTCCTCACCGGCTTCTTCCTGACCGTCGCCGGCCTGGGGTGCAGCCTGGCCACGCTCAACCACCTCTTCCGGGTGCTCGCCCGCCCGCCGGCGCACCACTGAGCGGGGGCCGTCCCGACGCGCCGCGGGGCGGAATCCCACGGGAACGCACGAAGCGGCCGCCGACGTGGGCGGAGCCATACAACATGGCCCCACGGTAGCGCTCGCCTGCCGTCCTAACGGCAGGTCACTTTCGGGACGGGCCGAAAGTGTTGACAGATTCCAGTGCAGTGTTGTACACTGTGGCGCACACAGTGAACAACTTGTCGTGTTCCGTACCCCACCCCGAGGAACCGTTCCCCAAACGTTCCTAAACGTTCCCCAACCCCCCAGGAGGCAGACCCATGTCGAAGTACACCCTGCGCGCGTCGCTCGTGGCCGCGGCCGGCATCCTCATCGCGATCGGCGGCTGCTCGCAGAACCCGGCGGGCCCGGACGGGTATCAGTCCGACGATGCCACCGACACCCAGGTGGCGCCGCCGTCCGCGAAGCCCGCCATCTACGTCGCGGCCGGCGGCTGACCCAGCGGTTCGCTTCCCTGCGGGGCGCCGCGACCGGCGCCCCGCTTTTTTTGTGATCGCCAGTGTCTGAGACGCGTTCCCCGGACAAGGTTCATCCCGCTTGCGTGGCGCTGATCGAGCGCGCGGCCGCCCTGGAGCGCGCCGGCGAATGGGATCTGGCGCTCCAGGTGTACGACGAGGCCTACCGGCGCGCCGTCGAGCTCCGCTCGCCGAAGTCCCTCCTGGAGGTGGTCACCAAGCTGGGCCACAGCCAGCGCCAGGCCGGGCGGACCGCGGAAGCGGTGGAGCTGTTCGAACTGGCGCTGGTGCTGGCCGAGCTGCACCACCAGCCGCTCCACGCCGCCCGGGCGCTGAACGGCCTGGGCATTCTCCGCTACAGCCGCGGCGACCTGGAAGGTGCCGAGGAGGCGCTCCTGAGCGCCCGCGCCATCGCCCGCGAGCAGGGCGACGACAACATCACCGGCGAGGTCGAGCAGAACCTGGGGATCCTCGCCAGCGTGCGGGGCGACCTGGTGGAAGCCGAGGCACGCTACCAGGCCGGCCTGGAGAGCCTCACCCGCGCCGGCGCCGACCGCTGGTGCGCGGCCACGCTCACCAACCTGGGCGTGCTGAACGTGTCGCAGGGCAAGCTCGAGGAGGCGGACGACTACTTCCGGCGCGCGCTGGAGATCTGCGAGCGGATCGACGACGTGATGATCGCCGGGGACGTGCACATGAACCGGACCGAGCTCTTCCTGGCGCTCGGCCAGCCGGACCACGCCCGGGCGAGCTGCGACGAGGCGTTCGAGACCTACAGCCGCGTCGGCAACCTGGAGGGCCAGGCCGAGGCGATGAAGGCCTACGGGATCATCTACCGCACCGCGGGCCGGCTGCACCTGGCCGAGAACTCGCTGCGGCAGTCGATCTATCTGGCCTCCGAGGCGCTGTACCCGCGTTACGAGGCTGAAGCGCAGCGCGAGCTGGCCCTGGTGCTGCGCGCGCTCAACCGCAACCGCGAGGCGCTGGAGGCGCTCAACCGCTCGCACGCGCTCTTCATCGGGCTGCAGGCCAGGACGGCCCAGGCCGACATCGCCGAGCGCATCGACCAGCTCGAGGCCGACTTCCTCTCGCTGGTGCGCTTCTGGGGCGAGTCGATCGAGGCCAAGGACCGCTACACCAGCGGCCACTGCGAGCGGGTGGCCGAGTACGCCTGCCGGATCGCCGTCGAGGTGGGGCTCACCGAGCGCGAGCTGGTGTGGTTCCGGATGGGCGCCTTCCTGCACGACCTGGGGAAGACCGAGGTCCCCGAGGAGATCCTGAACAAGCCGGGGAAGCTCACCGAGGAGGAGTTCGCCATCATGGCGCGCCACACGGTGATCGGCGACGAGATGCTGGCGCCGGTGGAGTTCCCCTGGGACATCCGCCCGATGGTGCGCTCGCACCACGAGCGCTGGGACGGGAAGGGCTACCCCGACCGGCTGGCGGGCGACGCGATCCCGCTCCCCGCGCGCATCCTGCGCATCGCCGACGTGTTCGACGCCCTGACCACGGCGCGCAGCTACCGCCGCCAGCTCTCGCCCGAGGAGGCGCTGGAGATCATGGAGAACGACGAGGGCTCGTTCGACCCGGAGCTCTTCGCCGTCTTCCGCGCGATCTTCCCCGAGCTGGTGGGCACCGCCGAGGAGGCCGGCGCGCGCGCGACCGCGGAGCGCTCTTTCTAGGTCAGGAAGGGAACAGAGTAGACAGTACAGAAGTGCGAAGTGCGAGAGTGCGAAAGTGGAACAGCACGGCACGGGTGATCGGTTGCCGTTAGTCGTGCCGAAGGCTGACAGGATGATCGAGGCGGGGCGCCTGAATGGCCGCCCCGCCTCGCTGCGTTCTGGACTCCGATCTCCGCGTGGTGCGCCGTCTACTTCGCACTTTCGCACTCACGCACTTTCGCACTCGGGGTTCACGCCGCCACGGCCTCGGGCTCCAGCTCGATGCCGCGGGTGGCGAGCAGCAGCTCGATCGCCTCGCCGATCTTGTTGTTGGGGGTGGAGGCGCCGGCGGTGAGGCCCACCACCACGGGGCCGCCCGGGAGCCAGTCCTCGGCCTCCAGCTCGGGGGCGCCGGCGGGGGCGCCGCTCGGCTTGAAGCGGATGGTGCCCCGCGCCGGGTCGATGCAGGCGGCGTCGGCGATGTGGTAGGTCACGGCGTGGCGCGCGCAGATCACCGCCAGGTGGTTGGTGTTCGACGAGTTGTAGCCGCCGATCACCAGCATCACGTCGGGGCGCGTGGCCGGGTCGGTCACCAGCTTCACCACCGCGTCCTGCCGCTCCTGCGTGGCCGAGCAGATGGTGTCGAACGAGCGGAAGCGCGCCGCCGGGTCGAAGCCCGGCTCGCCCCCCCAGCGGCGCTCGACGGCCCTGCCCACTTCGGCCGCGATGGCCAGCGAGTCGCCCGAGAGCATGGTGGTCTGGTTGGCGACGCCGATCTTCTCCAAGTGCAGGTCGGGGTCGAAGCCGGGCGAGGTCTTGCCGCGGAAGTGCTCCAGGAACCGCTCGCGGGTGAGGGCGCCGGGCTTCCGCTCGAGGTAGTCCATCACCAGGCGCGCCTCGGCCATGTCGCGCACCACGATGAAGCGCCCCTCGGGCCAGCGGTACACCTGGCTGGCGGTGGCGCGCGTCTCCTCGTGGTGGTGCTTGCCGTGGATGAGCGCGGTGTAGCCGTCGCGGGCGTACTGGTCCACGCGCTTCCACACGTTCAGCACGCTGCCGCAGGTGGTGTCCACCAGCACGCAGCCCACCTCCTTCAGCCGGTCGAAGTCGGCCACGGTGGCGCCGAAGGCGGGGAGGATCACCACGTCTTCGGGGCCCAGCGAGGCGAAGTCGAAGCGGCCCTCCTCGTCGGGGTAGAGGAAGACCACCCCCATCTCGGTGAGGCGGCGGTTGACGTGCGGGTTGTGGATGATCTCGCCCAGCAGGAAGACGCGCCGGTCGGGGAACTTGAGCCGCGTCTCGTACGCGTAGTCGACGGCGCGGTCCACGCCGTAGCAGAAGCCGAACTCCTCGGCCAGGCGCACGGTGAGGCGCCGCTCGCCCTCGCCGAAGTGGTCCTGGTAGCCGCGCGCGCGGACGCGGTCCACGAGCGCGCTGTGGTACTCGGACCGGATCAGCGGCTCGATCTCCTTGCGGAGCCCGAAGCCGCGGCGGAAGTAGTTCTGTTCGACCAACGCAGTGCGAAAGTGCGAAAGTGCGTGAGTGCGAAAGTGCGAAAGTACGGGAGTACGTTCGCTTTCGCGCGCGCTGAAGGCTAACGGCGCGGGAGGTCGGACGCAACCGGGCGGGCTCGCGCAAACACCGCACGGGGAATAGTTTTTGCCCCTCCGCGCCCGGCTGTCGGGCGCAAGCGACGGGGACCGGGGCTGCTGTTCCTTTCCCTGTTGCCTGCAGTTGCGTGAGGGATGCGCGCCCGGAGGGCCGGGACACGGGCGCGCCGTGGGGTTGGGCGCGACCGGGGCCCGGCGCGGTTGGGCACAGTCGTATCGTGCCCTACCGCGCGCGCAGCCCGGCCCCCGGCACGGGGGACACGCCCAACGCGGCAGTCCAGGCAGTTCGCGGTTTCGGCAGGCGCGTCCGCGCGGCATCCACCGACTGACCCGGCGAAGCTGGCATGAGGCTCGGAAAGGCGAAGGCGAAGAAGCTGGGCGGGGCACCGCGGGCCGGCAAGTGGACCCGCGAGCCCGAGCCGGGCGGCTTCGGCGGGAAGCACCGCGGCTCGCTCATCGTGCTGCTGGCCATCGGCGGGCTGCTGGTGGTGGGGATGGGCGTGTTCGCCTTCTTCGCGCAGCAACGGCTGCAGGACGGCTTCCTGGGGCAGTACCGGCGCTCGCTGCGCCGGCCCGACTGGGTGCGCCTGAACCAGCTGCCGCCGCACGTGGTGCAGGCGTTCCTGGCGGTGGTGGACACGTCGGGGTTCCAGCGCACGCCCTCGTACGGCAAGGAGGTGCGGCCGCTGCTCACCCGCGACCTGGTGGCGCAGGTGCACCGGCTGGGGAGCGGCGTGGGCGACCAGGCGTGGCGGGCGGCGATGGTGCCGCTGGTGGAGGCGCAGCTCTCCCGCCGCGCGGCGCTGGAGTTCTTCCTGAACCGCATCTACCTGGGCCAGACCACGGGCGACTGGCGGATCTACGGGGTGCGGCACGCGGCGGAGGACTACTTCGGCAAGGACCCGCGGCAGCTCACGCTGGGCGAGGCGGCCACGCTGGCGGGGATCCTCCTGCCGCCGCGCATCACCGACCCCGAGGCGCTCCCCGGGGCGGTGGGCGCCCGCCGCAACGAGGTGCTGCGCCGCATGCTGATGATGAGGATGATCGACGAGGCGGCGTTCCGCGCGGCGATGGCGGAGCCGCTCGCCTTCCAGCCCGGCATCGACTACGCGCCCATGACGCGTCCGCTGGACTGGGAGAAGGAGCCCGAGCCGATCCGCCTCCCGCCCGAGCTGCGCCCCAGGGCCGACTCGGCGGCCGCCGCTGCCGGGGAAGAGTAGGGAAAACGGCAGGCTCTCACAGAGGACACGGAGGACACGGAGAACTTCATCCGCTGTTCCTCCGTGTCCTCTGTGCCCTCTGTGAGAGTCATTCCGTTTCGTCTTTCCCCGCCGTGTCCGCCGCCGCGGAGTCGGCCCGGGTGGTGTCGGCGGACGTGGTGTCGGGGGGCTGCCAGGCGCGCGAGAGGTGGAGCTGGGCCAGGCGCCACGCCCCGCGGTCGCGGGTGAAGACGCCCGAGGCCCTGAGCCACAGCGGCTCGCGCGCCGGCGCGCCCGTGGGGAGCAGCTCCAGGTGGGTGGAGAACCACCCCATCCCCTCCCTGAGCCCCACCTGCACCGCCAGGTCGGGGGTCCTGGCCACGGCGGGCGCGGGGAGGCTCAGGCTGTCGAGCGCCTGGCGCAGCCCCACGGGCCCCAGGCGGGTGAGGCGGGCGTTGCCGTCGACGCCGACCACCTGCGCCAGGTCCAGCGGGTAGAGGGCGTCCACGGCGTCGGCGCGGTCGCCGCGCCCGAGCCCGTCGGCGAAGCTGCGCACCCGCACGCGGATCTCGCCGGCGGCGTCCTGCTGCTCCACCCGGCCGGG
Organism: Longimicrobium sp.; assembly: GCA_036389795.1. Taxonomy (NCBI): domain Bacteria; kingdom Pseudomonadati; phylum Gemmatimonadota; class Longimicrobiia; order Longimicrobiales; family Longimicrobiaceae; genus Longimicrobium; species Longimicrobium sp. Next base: position 89,739 of record DASVWD010000285.1, on the reverse strand, counting down.
GTCGCGCTCCTTGTAAAACCCGGGGGGCGTGCGCTCCACCTTGCAGGCGGCGAGGGCCAGCAGCAGGGCGGCGGTGGCGAGGTGGCGCACGGGCTCTCCCGGAGGAGGAATGGGACGGCCATGAGGACGGGGGGAATTTGCGGGGCGGCCCCCGCGTGTCAAGCGCCGGGGCCGCGGGCGCCCGGGCCCGGATTTCGCGATTTCCCTTGACGCGAGGGCGGCTTTGCCCCATCGTCCAACGCGAAATTCCCACGACAACCGAAGCCACGGCAGCAGCCCACGCGAAGTAGATGATCTGGTTCGGCAACCTCTCCGCGCTCCGCATCCCGGTCCCCGCCTTCATGGCGCAGACGGGCGACGAGAACACGCGCATGGAGCACGCGCTCCGCGCGGTGGCCTCGCGCGCCCCGCACCTGGAGGGCGGCGCGCTCCTCGACGCGCTGGCCGCCACCGGGTGGGTGGACCGCTCCACGGCCGCGCGGCTGCTCCCCTGCTTCCGCCACTTCGACGCGGACCGCTGGTTCGCCGAGAGCCTGCGCAGCCTGTCGCTCAAGGGGCCCACGGTGGCCGAGGAGTTCAGGAGCCGCATCGGGCGGGTGATGGAGGACCTCACCGGCAACGCGCGGCTGGAGGAGGTGGGGCCCGAGGGGGCGGTGCGCTTCACGCTGGGCGAGCGCGAGGGGATCGTGCTGGCGTACCCGGCGGTGCAGTGGACCATCGGCGGGGCCGCGGCCGACGCGGTGCGGGCGGCGGTGGACGAGATGCCCGACGCGCTGGTGATCGTCGCGCGCAACTTCCAGGACAACACCCGCGCCCAGCTGGCCGCCATGCTCGACCGCTCCGAGGTGCCGGGGACGCTGGTGACGGTGAACCTGCTGCTGGGGATGCGCGCCACCGCGCTCAAGTACCAGCCCGCGCCCGACCGGGTGCTGGACCTGCTGGCCGCGGGCCGGCCCCTGCGCACCCAGGACGTGGCCACGCTCGGCGGACGCCCGAACTGAGCATCCGGTTCGGCGATCGAAATCAAGGAGGGTGGGCCGCCGAGCGCGGCCCGCCCTTTCATTGAGCGAGATTCGAACAACAGGTCTCACACGGAGTCAACGGAGTTAACGGAGGCCCCCTGGTTTGTTCTCCGTTGACTCCGTGTGATGCTGGGTTGACAGTCTGGCTGCTCGTTCAGTCCTCCATCGGCGGGGCGCCGCCGGCCAGGTGGGTGTTGATGGCCGCCTCCCAGCCGCCGACGTAGCGCCGGAACTCTTCTTCGGTGAAGGCGCGCAGGTAGTCGTTGCCGCGCGGCGAGAGCGCGGTGAACGTGTAGGTGACGCGAGCGACGGTGCGGCCGTGTGGCGTCCGCCCGCAGCGCACCTCCACGATCCCCGCGCGCGAGCCGGGGGTGATGCGCGCGTACGTCACGCGGCGGTGGGGCTCGTACGCCGTCACCGTCCAGATGGTGGCCTGCTCGCCGGCGGCGCGCGTCAGGAACACGGTGCCCCGGCGCGCCTCGCCGTCCGCGGGCCACAGGAAGCGCGGCGACCACCCCGGCACCCAGGCCCGCTCGCCTACGGGCGTGAAGAGCGGGAAGACGCGCTCCGGCGGGCCGTCCAGCCGGATGCGGGCGCTCCTGACCACGTGCACGGGCTCGAAGTCGTGCGCCTCCGCCGCGTCGAGGAGCGCGGCCGCGTGCTCAGCCATCCTTCGCCTCCCGGAAGCGGTGGGCGGCCTCGCTGCCGTAGCCCATCCCGTAGACGTCCTTGAGCTTGCGCACCAGCTCCAGGCTCCCGTCGCCGAAGGGCGGCCGGTTCTCGAAGGCGTGCAGGACGATCCCCTCCAGCAGGTCGCCCAGCGAGAGGTCGTGGTACTCGGCCAGCGCCTTGAGCACCTTCACCATCCGCTTCTCCATCCGCACGCCGAGCTGCACCCGCTCCACCGTGATCCGCGCATCCGCCATCGTTCTCGCCTCGTCATAGGTGGTACATTGTTACCCAGGTAACAGACCGGGAACGGATGGTCCGTCAAGCGCAACGGCCGCGGTGCAGTCCACCGCGGCCGTTTACGCCGTCACTCCCAAACGATGTCATCCTGAGGGCGCATCGCACCGAACTCGCGTTCGCGCAATTGCTTGTGCGCCCGAAGGATCTATGGACGGCCACCGCGCCGACAGCCGTCTTTCGCGCGGGTGCCGGCTATAGATCCTTCGGCCTGCCGGCATTCGAGCACGATGCGAGTCCGGTCTGGCCGGCGTCAGGATGACGGCGGTGGGGGCGTCGGGTGTACACGAACCGGCCACCTCAACCAAAGAGGTCCAGCTCCTCGCCGGCAGCCTTCGGGCGATCGTCCGCGCTCGATTCCGAACGGCTCGGCTCGACGGCCGGGGGGGCGGTGGAGGAGCCGTTGCCCCCGGGGCCGCTCGGGCCGCCGACGTCGATGGTGAGCGCGGTGGCGCCCGCGTCCTCGTCGCCCTCGCCGGTGGCGGCCTCGCGCTCGGCGACGGGGGTGACCTCCACGATGCGCTCCTGGCCGGGGAAGGCGAGCACCTTCTCGGGCTCGCCCGCGCGGCCGCTCTTCGGGACCGAGTCGGGCTTCAGGCGCAGCAGGCGGACGGAGGTGGTCACCGCCATCAGGTCTTCGCCCGCGTGCACCTCGCGCAGCGCCACGAGGTCGCCGGTCTCCTTCGTGGGCGCGAGCAGCACCGTCCCCATCCCGCCGCGGCCCTGCACGGCCAGCTCGTCCAGGGGGACGCGCCTGGCCCAGCCGCGCGTGGTCACCAGGCACGCCTCGCCGCCCTCGTGCCGGGCAACCAGCATCCCCGCCAGCGCCTCGCCGTCCTTGAGCTTGATCCCCCGCACGCCCTGCGAGACGCGCCCCTGCACCGGAACCTCGGCCTCGGCGAAGCGGATGGCGCGCCCGCCGCGGCCGGCCAGCACCACCTCGCCCTCGCCGTCGGTGACGCGCACGTCGACCACCTGGTCCTTCGCCGTCAGCTTGACCGCCTCGATGCCGGAGCGGGCGTTGGCGTACTGGTCCAGCGGCGTGCGCTTCACCGTCCCGTCCGCCGTGGCGAAGAGCACCATGCGGTCGGAGCGCCACTCGTGCACCAGGTGCACGGCGGCCACGCGCGCCTTCTTCCCCAGCTCGAAGATCTGGTGCAGCCCCTTGCCGCGCGACGAGCCGCCCGCCTCGGGGACGTCGCGCACCGGGAGCGCGTACGCCCGCCCGTCGGTGGAGAACACCAGCAGCGTGTCGTCGGTCTGCGCCACGAAGGCGCGCGCCACATAGTCGCCCTCGTAGCGGTCGAGCGACAGGCGGCGGCCGGCGGTCATGTTGCGCTGGTAGACGGCCATGGGGATCTGGCGGACGTACCCCTCGCGGCTCACGGTGACCACCACCTCTTCCGAGGCGAGCAGGTCCTCGATCTTCACCGCCTTCTCGTTCTCGAAGATCTTCGTCCGCCGGGGGTCGGCGTAGCGCTCGGCCACCGCGCGCAGCTCCTGGCGCACCAGGTCGAGCTGCCGCTCGGGGCTCGCCAGCACCGCCTCCAGCCCGGCGATGGCGCGGTCCAGCTCGTCCAGCCGGTCGCGCAGCTCGCGGCCCTCCAGCTGGGTGAGCCTGGAGAGCCGCATGTTGAGGATGGCGTCGGACTGGCGCTCGTCGAGGCGGAGCTCCTTCTCCAGCTTGCGCGCGGCCGACTCGCGCGTGCGCGACCCCCGGATGATGCGCACCACCTCGTCGATGTGGCTGAGCGCCACCAGCAGGCCGCGGACGACGTGCGCCTCGTCCCGCGCGCGCCCCAGCTCCCAGCGCGAGCGGCGCACGATCACCTGCACGCGGTGGTCGCGGAAGCGCTCCAGCAGCTCCTTGAGCGTGAACTCGCGGGGGACGCCGCGGTCCAGCGCCAGGCAGATGACGCCGAAGGTGGACTGCAGCGCGGTGGCCTTGAAGAGCTGGGTGAGCACTTTGGCCGCGTTGGCGCCGCGCTTGAGCTCCAGGACGATGCGCATCCCGTCGCGGTCGCTCTCGTCGCGCAGGTCGGAGACGTCGCCCAGGCGGCCGGCGCGGGTGAGCTCGGCGATCTGCTCGATGATGCGCGTCTTGTTGGTGCCGTACGGGATCTCGGTGACCACCAGCTGCTCGCGGCCGCTCCTGCGCGACTCCTTGTAGACGCGCGCGCGCATCACCACGCGGCCGCGCCCCTTCTCGTACGCGTCGCGGATGCCGGCCACGCCCACGATGATGCCGCCGGTGGGGAAGTCGGGCCCCGGGACGTGCTCCATCAGCTCGGCCACCGTGCACTCGGGGTGGTCGAGCAGGTGCAGCGCGGCGGACACCACCTCGCCCAGGTTGTGGGGCGGGATGTTGGTGCTCATCCCCACCGCGATGCCGGAGCTGCCGTTGACCAGCAGGTTGGGCACGCGCGCGGGGAGCACGGTGGGCTCCCGCAGCCGGTCGTCGAAGTTGGGGACGAAGTCGACGGTGTCGCGGTCGATGTCGGCCAGGATCTCGGTGGCGAGCGGGGAGAGCCGGGCCTCGGTGTAGCGGTAGGCGGCCGCGTTGTCGCCGTCGATGCTCCCGAAGTTCCCCTGCCCGTCCACCAGCGGGTAGCGCAGCGCGAAGTCCTGCGCCATGCGCACCAGGCTGTCGTAGACGGCGGTGTCGCCGTGGGGGTGGTACTTGCCCAGCACGTCGCCCACCACGGTCGCGCTCTTCTTGTACGGCCGCGCGGGGGCGAGCCCGGCCTCGTGCATGGCGTACAGGATGCGCCGGTGCACGGGCTTGAGCCCGTCGCGCACGTCGGGGAGCGCGCGCTGCACGATCACGCTCATCGAGTAGTCCAGGAAGGACTCCCGCATCTCCTCTTCGATGAGGCGGGGGAGGACGCGCTCGCGCCGCGTGGGTGTGATCATCGACCGTGGGAAGCCGTGGGGCGGAGGACCGCTGGAAGACCCGTCTCGCGTGGATGATGGAAAGTGCGGCCTTTGGCACCGCGCCGAAAGGCCCGGCTCCGCGTACACCGCGGATGGGACCCGGTTCGGGGAATATTCGGGGTGGAGAGGGGGATGTAAAGGGCTGGCCTCGGCGCGGGGGCGGGGCCGCGGCCTCCTCCGGCTCGCTGGGGCTCGCCACCTCCCCCGTTCCGTGGGAGGTTGCGGGGCGAGTTCGACGCGAGGAGCGAGCTTCGGCGCGGGCGCGGTGGTGCTCACCCCGGCGCGGAACCTGCCGAGGGGTCACGGACCATCACAGCCGCGTCGAAGGAGGGGAAATGAGCGACTCGGGACCCGCGCCGGGGCGGATCGTGCGCGTGGTGCTGCTGGGGTACATGTGCTCGGGGAAGAGCACCGTCGGGCAGGCGCTGGCCCGGCGGCTGGAGTGGGGCTTCCTGGACTTCGACGTGGAGATCGAGCGGCGCGAGGGGCGCACGGTCAAGGAGATCATCGCCACCGACGGGGAGGAGCGCTTCCGCGAGATGGAGGCGGCGCTCACCGGCGAGGCGCAGCACACGCCCGGGCTGGTGCTGGCCCCCGGCGGCGGGTGGATCACGCGCCCCGAGCTGCTGGGGATGCTGGGGTCGGAGACGCTGCGGGTGTGGCTGAAAGTCTCCCCGGAAGAGACGGCGCGGCGGCTGGTGACGGACACCATCGACCGCCCCTTCCGCGACTTGGCCGACCCCACCCCGCGCATCGCCGAGATGCTGGCCCAGCGCGAGCCGCTCTACCGCCTGGCCGACCTCTCCGTCCCCACCGACGGGCGCCCGGCCGAGTCGATCGCCTTCGAGATCGAGACCCTCCTGCGCACGCGCGGCTGCATGGCGGCGGCCGCGGCGCGCCAGAATCCGTAACTGCTTTTCTCACGCAGAGTCAGCAGAGTAGCAGAGAACTCACCGCTCTCCGCGGTTTTCCTCTGCTGACTCTGCTCCTCTGCGTGAGACATTCTGTGTTCTGAACGGGATCATGCACTTGACGAAATACCACCGCCCGCCCTGTATTGGGCTGGATCGAAGAGTCGCCGGCTTCACGTGGAGGCAAGGATGAACCCGCTGCTTCGCAAGCTGCGCGGCGTGATCGGCACCGGCCTGGCCTGGGGAGCGGCGTGGGCGACGATCATGGCCGTCGCCGGGGTCGTCATCGGCGTCCTCCGCCCGGAAGAAATCGACCCGGGAGAAGGCCCGATCGTCGTGGGCGCGATCATGGGCATGGTCGGCTTCGTCTCGGGCGTCGCCTTCGGAGCCCTCCTGTCCTTCGCCGAGCGGCGGAAGACGATCCTCGACCTCTCGCCCGGGCGGGCCGCGATGTGGGGGATCCTGGCATCCGCCGCGTTCCCTCTCCTGACCGGCCGGGCGGATGCGGTGTTCGTGCTCTGCCCTCTGGGCGCGGCCTGTGCCGCGGCGTCGGTGGCGCTCGCGCGGAGAGCCGAGCTTCGCGGTCCGGCGCAGCCGAAGCTGCTGAGGTCGGAGCCATTCCCGAGATGAGGGCACCTGGAGAGGTGTCGCGCCCCTCAGACGATTCGATAGACCACGCCCGACTCACCCCCACCCCGCCAGGTGGGGGTTTTCGTCAGGTGCACGATTGCGTTCCCGGGTCCTGATCAGGCGTAGTCCCAGTCTTCCAGCACCTGCTCGAACTCGGCGGCCATGGAGGGGTGGCCGTGGCTGTAGGCGGCCTCGACGCCCTGGCGGTACGCCTCCTTCGCCTCGTCGTCGCGGCCCAGGCGGCGCAGCGCGTTGCCAAGCCGGCCGTAGGCGTTCCCCTCGTCCGCGGCGCGGGCCAGGTACTCGCGCAGCTCGGCCGCCGCCTCTTCCCAGCGCTCGGCCTTCTCGTACTCCAGCGCCAGCCCGAAGCGCGGCCGCGGATCGCCGGGCCGGGCGGCGGCCATCTTCCTCAGCGCCTCGATGCGCGCGTCCTGCACGGCTCTCCCCTCCCTGGAAACGAGTTCGCCCGCGCGGCGGCGGGCGAACGGGTCTGCATGGCTCGACGACGGATCGGCCGCCGGGCGGCTACCAGCGGTGCATGCCGCGCAGCACCTCGCCGGCCACCAGCGCGGCGGCCATCCCCATGGCGGCGGCGCCGCCGATCATGGCGGCGCGCTCGGGGCGCACCCCGCGCAGCCCCCGCAGGTACACGCGCATCATCCGCTCCACGGAGGAGCGCCGCTTGCGCCGGATCGGCGGGGGGGGCGGCTCGTTGTGAACGAGGCCGAGGCGCTCCACGTCCACCAGCGCCTCGTTCCCGCACCCGGGACAGTGGGCCCGGCCCTGCGCGCGCTGGTTGCGGTTGGCGAACACCATCTCCTCGCCGCACTCCGCGCAGTCGGTGGCGGCCGGGGCGGGGCGGATGGAGTTGTACAGCGCGTGCCGGCTCATCCCCAGGCGGGCGGCGAGCTGGTCGACGCTGTCGTGGCTGTGCCAGTAGAGGCGGTTGGCGCTGGCGTGGATCGCGTCGGCGGTCTCGATCACATCGCTCATGAGCGATTCCTCCGAGACAGGGGGTGGAAGGTCGGGGGACGTTCGGCGGCGCGCACAACGCGTGCCGTCGCAGACGTTTACCCGGCCGCCGCGGCGGCCGGCGTCGTTCGTCCCGCTGGGAAGAAGGGGAGCAATATGGAGCCCCGGGTGCGCGTTGTCACGCCCCGCGTGAATCGGTATCTTCCCCGCCTTTCCACCGGGTGCCGGAAAGGGGGCCGCCGTGCCGCGTCCGCGGGACCACATCGCCGCCAACCTGGAGCAGCTCTACCGCGAGGCGTACGCGCGCGCCCGGGGAGCGGGCGACGAGGCGGAGATGGCGCGGCTGGACTTCGCCTTCCGCCGCGACCAGCTCTGGCTGGAGGCGATCCTGGACGTGCGCGACCTGCTGGCGGGCGCCGCGCCGGCCCCGCCGCAGGGTGAAGGGAAGCAGGGTGAGAAGTCCGTCCTGGAGCAGATCAACGACCTCCGCAGCCTCGCGCGCCTCCCGTTCGGCCGCTGAGGCGCCGCCCGCGGCCGCCGCCGGCCGCGCGGGGCGCTCGCCGCTGGCGGTGGTCTTCCTCACCGTCTTCCTGGACCTGGTGGGGTTCGGGATCGTGATCCCGCTCCTGCCGCTGTACGCGGAAGCGATGGGCGCGGGCCCGGTGGCGGCCACCTGGCTGGTGGCGGTCTACTCGCTGATGCAGTTCTTCTTCGCGCCGTGGTGGGGGCGGGTGTCGGACCGGGTGGGCCGGCGGCCGGTGCTGCTGGTGGGCCTCTTCGGCTCGGCGGCGTCGTCCCTCCTCTTCGGACTGGCCGGCTCGCTCCCGCTCCTCTTCGCGGCGCGGGCGCTGAACGGGTTCGCGGGGGCCAACATCGGGGTGGCGCAGGCGTACGTGGCCGACGTCACGGGCCCGCACGAGCGCGCGCGGGGGATGGGCCTGGTCGGCGCGGCGCTCGGGCTGGGCTTCGTCTTCGGCCCGGCGCTCGGGGGGGTGCTCTCGCGCTGGGGGCACGCGGCGCCGTTCCTGGGCGCGGCGGCGCTGGCCTTCCTGAACGGCCTCTGGGCGGTCGCGCGGCTCCCCGAGTCGCTCCCGCCCGAGCGGCGCAGCGCGGCCCCGGCGGGACTCGGGCTGGGCGAGCGGCTGCGCACCCTCTTCCGCGGCGGCGGCTCGGAGCGGCTGCGGGTGCTCTACGCGGCCGGCTTCCTGGTCACCCTCGGCTTCGCGGCGATGGAGGGGACGTTCTCGCTCTGGGCGCACGCGCGCTGGTCGCTGGGGCGCGAGGGGATCTCCTTCCTCTTCACCTGGGTCGGCGTCGTCGCCGCGCTGGCGCAGGGCTTCGCGGTGGGGCGCCTGGTGCGCCGGCTGGGCGAGCGGCGGGTGGTGCTCGCCGGGCTCGCGCTGCTGACGGCGGGGCTGGCGGGGGTCGCCCTGGCGCCCTCGCTGCCGCTCCTGGCGGGGGCGCTCGCGGTGCTGGCGCTGGGGTACGGCACCACCAGCCCCTCGCTCTCGGCGCTGATCTCGCGACAGGGCGGCCCCGCCGAGCAGGGGCGGGTGCTGGGCGCCTACCAGTCGCTCTCGGCGCTCGGGCGCGTCTTCGGCCCCGTGTGGGGGGGCGTGGCGCTGGCGCACGTGGGACAGTCGGCGCCGTTCCTCTCCGGGGCGGGGCTCGCGGCCGCATCGCTCCTGCTGCTGGCGCTGGCGATGGGAGGGGCGCCGTGATCCGGCCGCCGGCGCTGGCTCCCGGCGCGCGCGTGGCGCTGGTCGCCCCCGCGGGGCCGCTGGCCGAGGGGGCGGTGGACCGCGCGGTGGAGCGGGTGCGCGACTGGGGCTTCGAGCCGGTGGAGGGGGCGCACGTGCGCGGCCGCCACGGCTACCTGGCCGCGCCCGACGCCGAGCGCGCGGCGGACTTCGACGCGGCGTTGCGGGATCCGTCCATCGACGCCGTCTGGTGCCTGCGCGGGGGGTACGGCACCATGCGCATCGTGGACGCGCTCGACTGGGACGCGCTCGCCCGGCACCCCCGGCCCGTGATCGGCTTCAGCGACATCACGGCGCTGCACCTGGCGATCCAGCGGCTGGGGATCGTCTCGTTCCACGGCCCGCACCCGGCCACGGCGGAGCTGAACCCGTTCTCGCGCGGCGGCCTGGTGCGGCTGCTCACCAGCGCCGAGCCGGCGGGCGTCCTCCCCTTCCCCGCGGAGAACGGGCGCGCGGAGGCGTTCGCGGGCGGCGCGGCGGAGGGCCCGCTGGTGGGCGGCAACCTCTCGCTCGTGGCGGCGACGCTGGGGACGCCGTACCAGGTCCGGGCGGAGGGCGCGATCCTCTTCCTGGAGGAGGTGGGCGAGCCGGCGTACCGGGTGGACCGGCTGCTGTCGCAGCTGCGGCTGGCGGGGGTGCTGGGGTCGGTGGCGGGGGTGGCGCTCGGCGCCTTCACCGAGTCGCCCGACGAGGGGGCGGAAGGGACGCCGCAGATCGCCGAGGTGCTGCACGACCGCCTGGCGGACCTGGGCGTCCCGGTGGCTTTCGGCTTCCCCTTCGGCCACGTGGACGACAACTGGACCCTGCCGCTGGGCGTGCGCGCGCGGCTGGACGCGGACGCGGGGACGCTGGAGCTGCTGGAGCCGGCGGTGGGGTGAGGATTGATGGGATCGTCGTGCGAGGATCGGGCGCGGCGGCGGGGGCCCTCACCCGGCGGCCTTAGAGCCGCCACCCTCTCCCAACCGCGGGAGAGGGTACTCGACCGGCCCGGCGCGGGAGGTTACGTCCGCGGCGGAAGCGAGTCTCCGCAGGTGGGGAAGAGGGCATTGGCGCACCGGAGCCGCCTCCGCCGCGATCCCCGCAAAGTACCCTCTCCCGAAGTTGGGAGAGGGTGGCGACGCGGTAGCGGCGCCGGGTGAGGGCCCCCGGCGGCTCGCGCGAAAACCCATCGAGCAACGAAGATCGACGTGGTTCCTGTAGATAGCGATTCCCTCGCCCGCGTCTCCGTCGGGCTGGAGGAGGGCGCGGACGGCGAACTGGTTGCGCACCCGCTGGCGCTGGCGGGGTGCGCGGCGTCCGGGGCGTCTCCCCGGGCGGCCGTGGGGGCGTTCGAGCGCGAGTGGATGGAGTGGCTGCGCTTCCTGGCCTCGGCCGGCGAGCCGGTACCCCCGCCGGGCGCGGAGCTGGAGATCGCGGTGGACGAGTGGGTCCGCACGGACGCACGGACGGGCGTGGGCGAGAGCGCGGCGCTCTTCGCGGCGGACCTGCGGCCGCTCTCCGACGACGAGATCCGGCGCAGCCTCCGGCTGCTGGGCGACCTGCGCGGGCGGCTGCTGGCGCGGGTGCGGCGGCTGCGGCCGGCGGAGCTGGAGGAGGAGCTGGAGCGCCCCAGCGAGGGCGGCTGGACGGTGCGGCGGGTGCTGGAGGAGCTGGCGCGCGCCCAGTGGTGGACGCTCTCGCGGCTGGGCGCCACGCCGCTGGCCGGGGCGCCGGACCGCACCGTCGCGCGGCTCGACACGGCGCTGGCGCTCGTCGTCCAGCACCTGGGGCACCTGGAGCCGGACCGGCGCGGGCTGCGCCTGGAGCTGGACGGCGAGGAGTGGACGCCGCGCAAGGTGCTGCGCCGCCTCCTCTGGCTGGAGTGGACGCTGGGCCGCGCCGCCATCCGGGCGCTGGACGCCACCCCCACGAGCGCATGAAGATCTACACGAAGACGGGCGACCGCGGCGACACGGGCCTCTTCGGCGGCCAGCGCGTGCGCAAGGACCACGTGCGCGTGGAGGCGTACGGCGAGGTCGACGAGCTGAACTCCACGCTGGGGCTCGTCGTCCTGCACCTGGAAGCCGCGGGGCAGGGCGAGACGGCGGCCGGGCTCCGGCAGGTGCAGGCCGACCTCTTCACCGTCGGCGCCAACCTGGCCACCCCCGCGCCCGAGGACGGCGGGCGGGAGAACGCCTACATCCCCGCGCTGGAGCCGGGGCGGGTGGAGGCGCTGGAGCGCTGGATCGACGCGGCCGAGGCGGAGCTGGAGCCGCTGAAGAGCTTCATCCTCCCCGGCGGCGCGCCCGCGGCGGCGGTGCTGCACCTGGCGCGCACCGTCTGCCGGCGCGCGGAGCGGCGGGTGGTGGCGCTCGCGCACGAGGCGCACGTCGCCCCCGAGTACGTCATGTACCTCAACCGTCTCTCCGACCTCCTCTTCACCCTGGCCCGCCTCGCCAACCGCCGCGCCGGCGTCGCGGACGTCCCCTGGACCCCGAACCCGCGCTGAGCATCTCGACTACGGGGGTCAGCTTCTCCGAAGCCGCGTGGCGCGGGTGCTTCATGGACAACCCGGAGGTTGCGCCGGAGGGGTTGGAGGTGGTGGAGCTACGCGACGGGCGAGTTACCGTAGAGGGCTCGCCCGAAGTGCTGCGGCACATGCTGGAAGACTTGGAAGAGCTTCGGACCGGATTCATCGACCTACCAGAGGCGAACACCCGCGCGTGTCTTGAGGTAGAGAGGACGACGAAGGAAGCGCTTGAGGGGGCCGGGAGTTGATCCCCGGCCCCGTCTGTATTGACGAAGCGATAGACAGCGGCACACTATGTAGGAGGTAGGCCACGGCTCTTGCGCTGTGAATTGGTGTAACACTACAGTGAAAGCGCTGTTCACACGTGAGTGCCTCAAGCTGTTGGGATGAGAAATGACCCGTTCCTCGTATCTGTTTTCTAGACCGTCGTTCCGACGCGGCGCGGGCCGTCTCGTTGATCTTGCCGGTACGCTGAACGATTCTGCGTACCGCCTGAGCCCGACCCCGGAAGAATCAGACGCACTTGCACTGTACGCCGATTGGCTGGCAGTCGGAGACGATTTGTCAGTGGCGATTTCGTCGGTTGCATCCAAGGCAGAACGTAATCGGAAGGATCTTTGATGGCCGGGAAGAAGAAGCCTAAAGGCGAGTCCCAACCGCCTGCGAGAACCACGCCCGAACCATCACAAACGCCCGCGCCCCCGCCTGATGATCCAAACCTCAGGCGGGGTTTCCTCGTCAGGGCGGAGTTTACTGGTCCTGTTCCACCGCCTGAGATTATCCAGCGTTACGAAGAGGTGTACCCCGGTGCCGCCGAACTGATTTTCGGTGCTTGGGATACGCAAGCGTTGCACCGCCGTACTCTTGAAGAGCGCGTTGTGGAAGCTGACATCAGATCGGAATGGCGAGGGCTGCACCTTTCGTTTGCGCTGGCGGCTATCACAATCATAGGCGGGATCATCCTGATCGCCTTGGACAAAGACATTTACGGTCTCGCTGCTGTGCTTACCCCTCTCGCGCTGCTGGCGGGCGTGTACTTCCAGGCGAAACAACAGCAACGCCGTGAGTTAGAAGAGAAGACGCCGGAAGCTCCCGATGCCCCGCGACGACTGCCGCCGCCCGATGAATAAAAGCCAACTCGTTCAAAAAGTGAACAGCTAGGGCGCTCGCCTACATGGTGAGCGCCCTAGCTATTTGTGCCCGTGCAAATAGTCAACGCGGTTTCCTCTCTTGAAAGCCAAGCTTCTTGTTTTTTAACCCTTAAAATTCGGGGGCGGTTCTCGTTCCTCCCGCTGGTATCTTTCTCGCGCGTTCACCCGGTGAATCTACTTCCGCCCTCTCTCGTGGCGTTCTCTCGTTCCCCCTAAAACAAGCTCCTGACGAGCGGCGTACCAGTGTGTTGGGCGCGCGGCCTTCGCGCGCCCGTACACCTCAACAGGGAGGCTCTGTTGACCAACCTTTTGAGGAACCGCCTGGGGAAGCACCGGAAGATCCGGACGCGTAACACCGTTACGCGGGAGAGGGACGCAAAGGCGGATTGGTTTTAGTGCGGACGAATGAGCGTCCGGAGGTTACGGCACCGCTTTCCTTCCCTTCTTCTACCGTAACTTCTATGCTCGCCCTCAAGTCCGTGCGAAGGTCCGAGCTCCCGCTTGCCCGGACCCTGTGTTGTTTCGGCCCTCTTCCGGGCTCACAACCGTCTCGTTTCAGGATCGGAAGAGTATCATTAGATTGGATAGGTATTCACTGGAATTCCCGGCTTGGCGTCAGGTACGTACTTGCCTTAGAAAATCAGAGAGCATCGTCCGCCCCGGCTCCCCTCGCCCACCCCTGCCCGCCGCTCGCGAAGGATGCTAGATTAGCCCTCGTACAGCGGTGAACCATTCCATCGGGAACGACCTTGATCCCGATCCACCATACAGGAGAGGTGAAGGATGCCGTACGATGAACGCTTCATCACGCCGATGCGCCAGGAGCTGACGCGCCTGGGCGTGCAGGAGCTGCGCACCCCCGAGGAGGTCGACCAGGCGCTGGCGGACGCACAGGAGCCCACCCTGCTGGTGGTGAACTCCATGTGCGGGTGCGCCGCCCGCAACGCCCGCCCGGGCGTGGCGCTGGCGCTCGCGCGCTCCGAGAAGAAGCCGGCGAAGCTCACCACCGTGTTCGCCGGGCAGGACCTGGAGGCCACCGCCCGCGCGCGCGAGTACATCCACGGCTACCCGCCCTCGTCGCCCTCCATCGCCCTGCTCAAGGACGGCGACGTGGCGTTCATGCTGGAGCGCCACCGGATCGAGGGCCGCACCGCCGAGGCCATCGCCCAGGACCTCGCCGCCGCCTTCGAGCAGCACTGCTGAAGCGTCCGCGCGCGATCGTCGGAAAACCGAACGGGGGACGGGCCGCTTCGCCCGTCCCCCGCGCGCATCCCTCCCCCGGCGTCACGACGGCGGGGCGGTCCGGATCGCCAGCAGCCCCACCAGCGTGGTGTGGTAGTCGTCGGCGAACGACCGCCAGCGCGCGTCGGCCGGCGCCGCGTCGTCGGCCCCGGCGGCGTCCGCCCGCTCCCCCGGAGCCACCGGGCCGGGCCACGACCCGTCCTCGCGCTGCGCCGCGAGCAGGTGCAGCCACGCCTCGGGCGCGGCCGGGTCGTCCACCTCCATGTACCGCATGGCCATCAGCAGCTCGCCTCCCAGGTCCCAGTTGCCCCGGCGCATGTACAGGCCGAGCAGCCGCGGGAGGGCGGCGGCCAGGTACGCGCGGTCCGCGTCGGTGGCGAACGCCGGGCGCGCCGCCCCGAAGTCGGTGGCGAAGAACACCGTGTGGGTGAAGGAGTACGCGTCGGCGTCGGTGAGGACGAGCACGTCGGGGTGGTGCGCCAGCAGGGTGCGCCGGTACACGGCCTCCATCGGCTCGCCCGGCCAGGCCAGCCCGGCCGACTGCACCGCGTGGACCAGGTCCATCCGCACCGCGGGCCCCATCTCCGCCCCCGCCAGGTACGGGCCCGCCACCAGCCGCTCCAGCCGGGCGCGGAAGGCGGCGTCCTCGAAGCCGCACCTGCGCAGCGACGCGTACAGGCCGGCGGCCGGCAGCTGCGCCGGCTTGGCGAGCAGGTGCTCGCGGAGGGCGTCGGTGGCGAACACCTCGTCCCACAGGTAGCGGGCGATCCGGCGGTAGCGCTCCCCCCCGCCGGCCAGCGAGCAGGTGAGCGCCAGCTCGGCCGCCGCCTTCACCGCGTACTCCGCCCGCCGGACGTCGGCGTGGCGCAGGGGGTTGAACAGCTCCAGGCGGTCCTCCACCCACGCGAGCGCCCGCCCTTCCGCCTCGCGGACGCCGCGCGCCAGCACCGCGGCGGGCACCGCCGGCCGCGCCGGCTCCGCGCGCGGCCGGGGCGCGGGCTCCCGCGGCGCGGCGCCCGCCAGGGGCGAGCGGCCGCCCAGCGCGTGCTCGGCCAGCATCCACGCGCTCGCCGCGGTCAGGCGGAGGTGCACCATCCGCTCCACGTCGAGCGCGCCCCCGGCGCAGCGCTCCTGCAGGTGCACGGCCAAGTGCTGCGAGCCGAAGCGGCCGTCCGGGAGCTGGCAGTCCAGCACGAGGGCCACGGCCTCCGCGTACTCCGGGGCCTCGCCGAGCCCTGCGTAGCCGAGCGAGCGCGCCAGCGGGCACGCCAGGTCCAGGTCGCGCTCCTTCACCGCGCAGAAGGTCCACAGCCGGAGCGCCCGCTCCAGGGCGCCGTCCGCCGCCCACCCGGGCGGCAGCGGCCGCGCGCCGAAGCCGGAGAGCGCCGCCACGGCCTGCGCCACCGCGCCCACCTCGGCGGTCTCGGCGGCGTGGGCGGCGGCGCCGCGCGCGGGCGGCGGGAGCGGCGGCGCGGGGCCGGGCTCCCGCCCGGCGAGCAGCGCCGCCAGCCAGGCGCCGGTCCGCGCCTGCACGGGCGACGCCGGCCGCCCGCGCGCGGCCAGCGCCTCCCACTCGCCGGCGCACCAGCGGCGGAACGCGTGGGCGCCGCCGTCGCCGTCGGGGAGGAGCGCGGCGCAGAGGAGGCTGGTGACCGCCCCGCCGGAGTGGAACCACGCGTCGGCCTCGGGCGCCGGGCGGCCGCCGGGGAGGAGCGCGGCCAGCGCGCGCTCCGCGCCGCCCCCGTCGCCCACCCCCAGCCGGCGCGCGCACGCGGCGCCCAGCAGGACCAGGGCGAGCTCGGCCGGGGCCAGGGCGCCGTCGCGCGCCCGGGCGAAGCGCGCGAGCCACTCCGCCGCGCGCTCCACGGCGGCCCGCGCGGCGTCTTCCAGATCGGTCGTCATCGTGTGTGCGGGGCCGGAGACGGGTGAGCGACGTGCCGCGGGGGGCGGCGCCCCGGGATGGTCCGGAGCGCCGCCCGGCCGCGTCAGAACGAGACCTTGATGAACAGGAACCGGTCGAACACGAACACGTAGTGCCGCGGCCTGATCCTCGCCGCCTGCGCCTCCAGCGACCCGACGAACTTCTCGTACGAGTCCCGCACCTCGCCGGGAAGACGCGTCGCGTCTTCCTCCGCCAGGTCCTTCCGGGCGTACTGGATGAACTGCTCGGCCGAGACGCCGATGTAGCTCGCGCCCGTCTCCTGCACCGCGCCGTCGATCGGCTCCGACATGGCTGCCTCCCGCGTGGTGGACGGCTCCGCGGCGGACTCCGTCTTCGTTCCGCCAGAAAGCGTCCTTAACCGTGGCGCAACCAGTTTACGGGATCCATTCGGTAAAGTCAACTAAATCTTTGTAAACTTTCGATTTAAGCTGCGTGGCTCCCGCGTTCCGCAGTTGCCTGCGTGCTCTTTGACGCAGAACACGCGTGCATCGTATGGGCGTATTTAGATCTATACAGAAATCCTACCCTCCTGCCATCTCGAGACTGTCGTGCAGATGGATGTCCGAAGGCGCCGCCGCACTGAACCGCGTCCGCACCGCAGTTGGGCGGCGCCCGAGCGCGCGTCCGCGCCGCCACTTGTCTTCGGGGTGTGCCCACCGGCATACTTGGGCGAACGTGCCAGCCCCGCCGCCGACCCAGGAGCCCCCTCCCGATGCCCACGACCGCCGCCTCCATCGCCGCCAGGTCCCGGCTGGTCCCGCTGAACCCCGTGGAGCGCGACACCGTCAACAGGATCTTCCTGGGCGCCGTCGACCGCTACCAGCGCCCACGGGCCATGCTGCACAAGCTGGCCGGCGACTGGAGGCCGATCTCGCACCGGGAGCTGGAGGAGCGCGTGACCCGCCTGGCCGCCGCGCTCGCCCTGCACGGCATCCGGCCGGGCGACCGGGTGGCGATCCTCTCCGAGAACCGCCCCGAGTGGGCGGTCACGGACTTCGCCGTGCTGGGGATGGGGGCCGTGGACGTGCCGCTCTACCCCACCCTGCCGGCCAACCAGGCCGCCTTCATCCTGCGCGACTGCGCCGCCCGGGCCGTCTTCTGCTCCACGCGCGAGCAGCTGTCCAAGCTGCAGGAGATCCGCGCCGAGCTCCCCGACCTGCGGCTGGTGGCCGTCTTCGACCAGGTGGCCGGGGCCGAGGGCGCGCGCTCGTTCTCCACCCTGCTGGAGGACGGGAGGAAGGAGCTGGAGAGCGGCCGCGGCACGGACTTCCGCGAGCGGGCGCTGGCCGTGGGGAGGGACGAGGTGGCCACCCTGATCTACACCTCGGGGACCACGGGGACGCCCAAGGGGGTGATGCTCACCCACTTCAACCTGGCGTCGAACGTGGCCGCCTGCCTGCAGCACGGGATGACGGCCATCATCAACGAGGGCGACACCACCCTCTCCTTCCTCCCGCTCTCGCACGTGTTCGAGCGGATGGTCGACTACCTGTACTTCGACCTGGGGTGCACCATCGCCTACGCCGAGTCGATGGACAAAGTGGCCGACAACCTGGTGGAGGTGGGGCCCAACGTGGCCGTGTCGGTGCCGCGCCTGTTCGAGAAGATCTACACCAAGGTGACGGGCGCCGCGGGGCTCAAGAAGAAGATCGTGGACTGGGCCCGCGGCGTGGGCGCGGCGGTGGCCGACCTGCGCCTGGGCGGCCGCGAGCCCTCGGGCGTGCTCGCCTTCCAGTACCGGCTGGCCGACCGGCTGGTCTTCTCCAAGCTGCGCGAGCGCACGGGCGGCAAGCTGCGCAACTTCGTCTCCGGCGGCGCGCCGCTCTCGGCCGACATCGCCCGCTTCTTCTTCGCGGCCGGGCTCCCCGTCTACGAGGGCTACGGGCTCACCGAGACCTCGCCGGTGATCGCGGTCAACAGGCCGGACGCGGTGAAGCTCGGCACGGTGGGCACCGTCATTCCCGGGGTGGAGGTGGCCATCGGCGAGGGGGGCGAGATCCTCACCCGCGGGCCGCACGTGATGAAGGGGTACTGGAACAACCCCGACGCCACCGCCGAGGTGATCGACGAGGACGGCTGGTTCCACACCGGCGACATCGGCGAGCTGGACGCGGAGGGGTTCCTGAAGATCACCGACCGCCTCAAGAACCTGCTGGTGACCGCCGGCGGGAAGAACGTGGCCCCGCAGCCGATCGAGAACGTGGCCGCCATGTCGCCCTTCATCGCGCAGGTGGTGATGATCGGCGACCGGCGCGCCTTCCCCAGCCTGCTGGTGGTCCCCGACTTCGAGAACCTGGACGCGTGGGCGAAGGCGCAGGGGATCGAGAGCAGCGACCGGCGGGCGCTGGTCGGCGACGAGCGCGTCCGCGAGCTGCTGGAGCGCGAGGCGCTGGGCCGGCTCTCTGAGTTCGCGCGCTACGAGGTGCCCAAGAAGGTGCTGGTGCTGGCCGACGAGTTCACCATCGACGCGGGCACGCTCACCCCCACGCTCAAGGTCAGGCGCAAGGCGGTGGAGAAGCTCTACGCCGACGAGATCGAGCGGCTCTACGCCGGCCACTCGGCCGAGGGCTGACCGGGGTCGAACGGCAACGGCAGGACTCACGCAGAGACGCATAGACACGGAGAAAAGCAGAACCGCGGCGGTTCTCTGCGCCTCTGCGTGAGATTCCGCACACTCGGGCCAGGGGCAGATGGTGGGATGTGAGATGAGACGTGCCTTCCTCACCCTGGCGGCGGCGGCAACGATCGCCGCCGCGCCCCTGTCCGCGCAGAAGGCGGTCTCCTGGCCGCCGCCGCTCCCGGCCGCCGCCCAGGCGGACTCGTCGGGCGGCGAGATCGAGTTCTTCACCTCGCGCGACTGGAAGTACGCGGCCGGCTTCGCGGCGGCCACGGTGGTCCTGGCGCCGCTGGACCGGGCACTCGCCCAGTCCATCCAGGACTCGCTCCTCCAGGGAAGCCCGCTCCTCTCCACCGCCGCCACCGGCGCGCGGCTGCTGGGGGTGCCCGGGTCGCTGGTGATCTCCGGCGGGCTGTACGCGGGGGGCCGCATCCGGGGCGACCGCGACCTGGCGGAGCTGGGGCTGCACACCGGCGCGTCGGTGGTGGCGACCAACACCATCATCTTCGCGCTCAAGACCGTCGCCGGGCGCGACCGCCCGTACCAGAACCCCGACAACCCGTTCGACTTCGCCTTCCTGGGCGGCCTGGGCGACGAGGGGCGCCGCTCCTTCCCCTCGGGCCACACGGCCTCGGCGTTCGCGGCGGCCGCCGCGGCTACCACCGAGGTCGGGCGTCACTGGCCGCGCCACCACGTGCTGGTGGGTACGGTGCTGTTCGCGAGCGCGGGGCTGGTGGGGGTGTCGCGGATGTACAACAACAAGCACTGGGCGAGCGACGTGGCGGTGGGCGCGGCCATCGGCACCTTCACGGGGTGGAAGGTGGTGCGCTACACCCAGGCGCACCCCAACAACGCCCTCGACCGCCTCTTCCTGGGCCGCTCCCACGACGACCCCGTCCCCGACGACAGCGCCCCCATCGTCATCGGCTTCACCATCCGCACCCGCTGAAGCAAGCCCGGAAAGGCGGGTCGGGATGCGCAACGCCATCTTCTACCACTCGAATCCCCATGCTGTCATCCTGAGGAGCCGCTGCGCGGAACCGTCGGAATGAGGAGATCGCGGGCGGCGACGAAGGATCTGCGGGTGGGGTCCGAGCGTGAGCCCGGCTGACGCGCGAGCCCCCACCCGCAGATCCTTCGGGCGCCCAACCTCTTGTGCAGAAGCGGCTCCGGCGCGCGCGCCCTCAGGATGACAACGTGTTATGAGTCATGGCCCCCGCCGAATTACGAGACCGAACGGAAGCGGCGGGACCGGGATGATCCGGCCCCGCCGCTCTCGTATTTCCTTGCCTCACCGCCCCCGGGGTTCGCCCGGCTGGGGGATGTAGATCCGGTCCGGAACCGGGGGAGGCTCCTCCGCCCCGCGGGTGTAGTCGTCGCGGACCCGCGCCTCGCCGAAGCCCACGCGCCACCCGGCGGGGAGCTTCGGCAGCTCCAGCCACTGGTAGCCTCCGCCCCAGGCGCGGCACCCGCCGCCGTAGGTGGTGACCAGGACGCGGTACTCGCGGCGCCGCTCCGAGCGCCACGCGTCGATGCGGAACCTCGCGTGGCAGTCGCCCGAGAGCGGCAGGCCTACCAGCGTGCGGGCGCCCGGGTCCCCGAAGTCCGCGCCCTTGCACTGCGGGAACTCCTGGAGCCGCCGCACCGCCACCGAGTCGTCCACCACCCGGTAGCCGAGCACGTCGCACCGGCCCAGGTCCACCCGGCGCGAGGGCAGCCGCACCGTGTCCACCGGGATCTCCGCCGAGTCCGGCCGCAGCCCCCAGTCGGTCTGCTGCGCCCGCGCCGCAGCCGGCACCGATGCTACGACAGCGACCGAGACCACCGCCCATCGCACGCTCCGCATCCCCCGCCTCCGCTCGCCACGTCCGCACGCGATCCACCGTGAGCGCGAAGTCTACCGGCCACGGCGCGCGGGGGTTCCGGGCGGGAGGGAGAGAGTCGATCGGAATCGAGATCCGTAACTTAAAGTCTCACACGGAGTCAACGGAGTTAACGGAGAACTGCCAGAGGTTCTCTGTTGACTCCGTTGACTCCGTGTGAGTCCCCTTCCGGTGGAGAATCCGGTTACACGATGCGGTCGCGCCAGGCGAGGACGTCGGGGTCGGCGGGGGGGTACTTGGGGTCCATCTTGCGCAGCACGCCCACCACGTTCTTCGCCACCAGGAAGTCGCGCACGCGCTTGTCGTCGGCGGGGACGATGTACCAGGGCGCCCACGGGGTGCTGCAGCGGGAGAAGACGTCGCGGTAGGCCTCGGCGTACTCGTCCCACTTCTCGCGCGCCTGCAGGTCGCTCACGCGGAACTTCCAGTTCTTCTCGGGATCGTCCAGGCGCGCCAGCAGGCGCTCCTTCTGCTCCTCGCGCGAGACGTGGAGGAAGAACTTGAGGATGCGCGTGCCGCTCTCCACCAGCGTCCGCTCGAAGGCGTTGATCTGCCGATAGCGCTTCTGCCACACCTCGGGCGGCGCCAGCTTCTCCACCCGCACCACCAGCACGTCTTCGTAGTGCGAGCGGTTGAAGATGCCGATCATCCCCTTCTCGGGCGCCACCCTGTGCACGCGCCAGAGGAAGTCGTGCGCCAGTTCCTCTTCCGTGGGCGCCTTGAACGAGGCGGCGTACGAGCCCTGCGGGTTGAGCGGCCCGAACACGCGCTTGATCGCCCCGTCCTTGCCCCCCGCGTCACGGGCCTGGAACACCACCAGGAGCGCCCGCTTCCCCTCGGCGTAGAGCGCGCTCTGCAGGTCGCCGAGCTCCTTGCCCAGCTCCTTGGTCTTCTTCTCCAGCTCGTCGTCGTCGGGGAGCCCCTCGGGCCGGGCGGCGTCGCGGTCGTCGAGCGGCACGCGCTCGCCCTTCTGCACGGGCTTCAGCTTCATCGGGAGCGGAGGTCAGGGGTTTTCGGATCGTCGGACATCCCGGCGGCGGCCGGGGCTCCGGCGGAGGACGCCTTCACGCCCCGGCGTAGACGCCCAGCTCCGCCGTCTCGCCGGCGGGCATGGCGGCGTCGCGGCTCCGGAGCGCCTCCTCGGCGGCCGCGTCGACCTCGGCGGCGACCTCGGCCTCGATCGCCTCCAGGCGCGCGCGCGCGATCCCCTCCCCCTCCAGCCACGCCTCGAACATCCCCACCGGGTCGCGCTTCCCCCAGTAGGCGAAGACGTCGGGCGGGAACAGGCTGCGCGCCTCGCGCTCGTCGTGGGTGGCGTGGCCGCCCATGCGGAAGGTCTCGGCCACCAGGAGCGTCACGCCCCCGCCCGCGCGCGCCCGCTCGGCCGCGATCCGCGTGGCGGCGAAGGCGTCCAACACGTGGTTGCCGTCGAAGACGCCGCCCGCCACGCCGTACATCGCCGGCCAGTCGTCGAAGCGCCCGGCGGCGTGCTGGGCGAGCTGCGTCCCCAGCGCCACCTGGTTGTTCTGGATGATGTAGACCACCGGCAGCCGCCGCACCGCCGCGAAGTTGATCCCCTCGTGGAACGCCGCCGCCTTGGTGGAGCCGTCGCCCACCCAGGTGAGCCCCACCCGGTCTTCGCCGCGCTGCAGGAACGAGAGCGCGATCCCGGCGATCACCGGCACCACGTCGCCCACGTGCGAGATCGGCGGCAGCACGCCGTGCTCCAGGTCGCCCACGTGCAGGTCGCGCCCGCCCGAGGGGCCGTCGGCGGTGCCCAGGTAGCTGCGGAAGATGTCGGCCACGGGCATCCCCATCTCGTGGCAGGCGCCCACGTTGCGGATCATCGGCGCCACCACGTCGCGGCCCGGGCCCATGCGCCGGAGCGCGTGCACGGGGCCGATGGTGGCCGCCTCCTCGCCCGTGCCCAGCCACGCCTTGGAGATCACGCCGTTGCGCACCCAGCGCTTGAGCGCCACGTCGTGCAGGCGGTTGCGCAGGAGCCCGGCGTACATCGCCAGCAGCTCGTCCTCGCCGAGCGCGCGGATCGCGGCGCGGCGCTCCGGGTCGGCGTCGGCCTTCTCGCGGTACGCGCGCAGCAGCTCGGGATCGGCCTGCCAGTCCAGGTACTCGGGGGGATCGTACGCGGCGTAGCGCTTCATCGGGAACAGAGCGGGAGAAGTCGGAGAAGACCGGTGTCGGGGCTGAGGATACGGCCCGCCCTCCCGCCCCGCAATGGCAGGCCCGCCGCCCCCCGGGGGGAGCGGCGGGCCTGGTGACGGACCGCGCCCGGCGCACAGCGGGCGGCGCCCCCGCCCGAAAGGGGAGGCGCCGCGGGTTCACTCGCTCACACGGGGCAGGTGCCGCCGCAGGTCTCCCAGCAGCTGCCGCACTGCGTGTCGTTGGCGGAGATTGGGCAGTTGGCGGTGCAGTTGACGCAGGTGTTGTCGTCGCAGGTGTAGGGGCACGTGTTCGGGCACGTGGCGTCGTCGCACGTGTTGGCGCACGTGGCCGGACAGGTCGCGGCGCAGGTAACGCAGGTGGGCTCGGTGCAGGTGGCGCCGTCGCTCGGGCACGCGCGGCGGCAGCTCGGGCCGAAGCGCGTTTCGCCCTCGCTGTCGAAGGCGTCCACCGTCCCGTTCAGGTCCAACGGGCCGGGCAGGGTGATGAAGCTGTCGACGTGCAGGTCGTCGAGCTCCAGCTTGAACTTTCTCATCGTGGTCTCCTGTGGCCGAAAGGGGGTCGGCGCCGGGGGGCGGTCCGTTTCGCTCTCGCGGTAGCGTGCAGGGTAGCCGCGCGCCGCAGGTGGCGGGAACCGGGATGGGACGAAGCCCGGGCCCGCGGGACAAAATGCAGCCGCAGGGGACGAGTTGTTCGGGACGATACGAACACGGGGCGCTCTTTGCAGAGCGCCCCGTGCGGTTTGTCGCCAGGTTGTGGCGTGAGTGCTACGCTCCAGGCTCGCACTCCGGGCAGCCCGTGGCGCAGGTCGGGAACTGGAACGTCGGGCAACCGCATGACTCGGGGCAGGTCTCGTCGCACGTGTACGGGTTGCTGGGGCAGGCGAGGCACGACGCACCGGTGTCGTAGCCGTCCACCGTCCCGCGCGCGGCCTCATCTCCGGGCTCCACCGCGAACGAATCCACGCGCAGCGCGTCCACGTCCAGACGGATCTTGCTCATGGGGCTCTCCTTTCCCCCGGGCGGGGTCGGCAGGGCGTTCGTGTGCACACGCACGAGATGATGCACGGATCGAGAATACCCCCGCGCCGCGGCTGGAAGAATGCGCCCGGGACGGGCTGGTGAGCGGCGGGATGGACTGCGGCAGGGCTGGACGTGCCGTGGAGGGGGCGCCCCCGTCGGGAGCGCCCCCTGCCGCCGGGTCACGGCGTGAGCGGGCAGGTGCACGAGTCCCAGCACGACGGGCTCCCCGAGCCGCAGTCGATGCAGGTGGCGTCGTCGCAGGTGTAGGCGCAGGTGTTCGCGCAGGTCGGGTCGTCGCAGGTGTTCGCGCAGGTGTTGGGGCAGGTGTTGTAGCAGGTGGCGGGACACGTGGCCTCCACCGTCTCCTGCGGACACAGCCGGGGCCGGCAGCTCGGGTCGAAGCAGGTGCCCACCTGCCCCGTCGCGAACGCGTCGACGGTGCCGGCGCCGCGCGCGGGCTCGGGCGTCGTCGCGAAGGTGTCGACCCGCAGGTCTTCCACGTCGAGCCTGAACTTTCTCATGGGGGGCTCCTCTGGCTGGGAGTGATCGTCCGGACGAGGCCCGCGGCCGCGGGTCCTCGATTGAACGATTGCCTCCGCGCCGCTCCGGCCGATACGCGCCCGTGACGACGGGAGCGAAGGCGTGAGAAGCGGCGATCCGCCGGGGACGATCGGGCGCGGGGAAGGACCAGAGTGCGAAGTGCGAAGTGCGCACCCGGGCGGCGCGCTTCGAACGACACGGCGCCGGCCGGGACCGGGCGCCTACTGCGGCTTGCCGTCGGTGTAGTTGGGGCCCTGGCCGAGGATCCGGACCGAGCGCGTGCGCCACCCGGCGGGGCGGCGCACCCACGTCTCCCGGTGCGCGGCGTGGGTGAGGCGGATGTGCTCGGCGCCGTCATCGCCGCGCAGGCGCCGCTCCCAGCGCTGGCGGACGAAGACCACCGCCGAGTCGCCGTCCACCCGCAGGCTGTCGAGGTCGAAGCGGATCTCGCGCGTCTCGACCACCGCCTCCCAGCGGCACGCCTGGTCGCTCACCAGCTCGGCGCGGGTGCGGGTGAGCGACCGCCCGTCCGGCGTGGCGATGGTGATCACCGAGTCGGCGCGGACGAACCCCTCCGCGTCCTTGCGCCGCGCGGCCTCCTCCATCCTGCGCAGCTCCCGCTCGATCTCCGCCCGCGCGAGGCCGGCCCGGCCGTCCGGCACCGGCCGCGCGGGCACCGCCCGGCACGCAGCCTCCAGCATCGCGAGCGCGAGAATCCAGTACTGTCGCATGCGCCTCCCTCGTCGATGCTTCTCTCTTCCCCTGCCCGTACGGCGGCAACAAGCGTGCACCAGGGGTGGCTCCCCGGCGATCAGGGTATGTCGTGATCTGTGCAACCGGAGTCCGTATCACAGCTTCGGAATGACAGATGCGGAGGCATCGATCTTGACAAAACGATCTTCTTGAATTTCAACGAAGTTCGCGCGTCTCCCATTCGGCCGTGCCACGTCCATCCGTTCGCGTCTGCGCCGCATTCATTGCATTTGATTTCATCCACTTACGACTCGTGCTTACGCCCGGAAGTGCACGGAATTGCTGGGGCGCGGCTGGAACAGTGCGGCGCACGGGCGCGGCGCGGGCGCCCCATTAACGCGGCGAGTGCATGTCGGCAAGGCGTTGACGGCGCAAAACGGAACCGGCATATTCGCCTCGCCTTTGCGATCCGGCGCGCCGCGGTGCGCCGGACCGCGGAGGATGCCGGGGCCGGCAGCGACGCCGCCCCGCCACGCCGATACCTACCCCAACGGGAGACACTACCATGCGCAAGATCCAGCTCAACCTCGACACGCTGAGCGTGGAGTCGTTCGAGACTGCCGCCCGCGAGGGCGGGATCGAGTTCCTCGCGCCGACGCAGGGCGGCGGCCCCAACTGCGCCTCCGCGGTGGACGCCTGTCCGACCGGGCGCGGCTGCACCGAGGTGGTCGGCCCCTGCGTCTGAACCGACAGGGTACAGGGGAACAGGGGACAGCCGACGGGTCGTGGCTGTCCCCTGTTCCGTTGTCGGAGGTCCGGCCCAGGCGTGGTGCAGCCTTTGCGCTGGGCGCGCCTCCCCGCGCCGGAGCACGGGGGGCGGGGCAGGACGCCCGCAGCGCCGCGTCCCCAGACCGGAGATCCAGCCATGCGCACCAAGCTCGACCTGGCAAGCCTGACCGTGGAGTCGTTCGAGCCCGCCGCCGCCGAGAGCGCGGCCGAGCTCCGGGCGCCGTCGAACCTCCCGTTCGATCCCCTCTGCGGGTCGGAGGTGGACGCCTGCCTCACCGCGCGCGGCTGCACCGGCCTGCCGCCGCGCTGCTGAGCGGAGAGAGACGGGGACGGCCGGGCGGTTCGCCGGCCGTCCCCTATTCCCCGTCCCCTGCGGTTCCCTGGTCCGAGCGCACCACCATCACGCCCGTGAGGGTGAGCGCCGCGCCCACCAGCGCCCACGTGGACGGCGTCTCCTTCAGCAGCACGGCGGCGGCCGTCATCGCCACCACGGGGGTGAGGTTGGAGAAGATGGCCGTGCGCGTGTTGCCGATCTTCTCCACCCCGCGGTACCAGATCAGGTACGCCAGCCCGATGGCGAAGAGCGCCGAGAACACCAGCCCGCCCCACGCCTCCCACCCCACGTCCCACCGCTGCGCCGCCGTGGCCGGCACCCCCGCCAGCACCAGCCCCACGGTGCCCACCCACAGCGTCCACGCCGTGGTGGCCACCGAGCCGTAGCGCCGCACCACCGGCCGGGCGCCCACCGTGTAGAGCGCCCACACCGCCGCGGCGCCCAGCAGGATCAGGTCGCCCGTCAGCTCCTCGCGCCCCTCCAGCGAGAGCCCCGCCCCCGTCACCAGCGCCACCCCGCCGATGGAGAGCGCCGCCCCCGCCCAGGTGCGCCACCCCGGCCGCTCGTGCCCCGTGAGCGCCGAGAGGAGCGCGGTGAAGATCGGCGTCACCGCCAGCATCAGGCTGGCGGTGCCGGCGCGGGCGCGGGCGAGGCCCAGGATGAAGCACATCTGGTACAGCACGTTGCCGAGCAGCCCCAGCGCCAGGATGCGCGGCAGGTCGCGCCGCGCGGGGAGCGCCAGCGGCCCCCGGGAGCGCAGCACCGCCCCCACCGCCGCGGAGGCGATCACGAAGCGCACCGCGTTGAAGGCCAGCGGGTCGAACGCCGCCAGCGCGCGCTTGACCACGGCGAAGTTGACGCCCCACACCAGCACCATCACCGCCAGCGCCGTCTCGGTCCACCCCCACCCGGGCACCGGCGCCGTGGCCTCCGCCCCCACCATCGCGTCCGCCTGCTCGCGCTCCATCCCCGCTCCCCCGCATCTCCCGATAGACCGGCGGGGAAGGGCCCCGTCGCCCTCCCCCGCCGCGCTCGTGTCGGACAGTATTCTAGCCGCGCGCTCCCGCCCTGCAACCGCCGGACGGAAAAGACGTTTCTCACGCAGAGTCAGCAGAGTCAGCAGAGTCAGCAGAGTCAGCAGAGGAAGCAGAGGAAGCAGAGGAAGCAGAGGAAGCAGAGAGCTCATCACGGGTCGTGATTTCCTCTGCTACCTCTGCTTCCTCTGCGCGAGGCCTAGTGTTTTCCGGATCGGGAGATCACGGGTCGGCGGAGCGCGCCTCCGGGAGCACCTTGCGGAGGAACTTCACCACCGCGGCGTTGAACTCCTCCGCCGCGTCGAAGACGATGGCGTGCGCGCCCGCCGGGAGCACCACGCACCGCCCGCCCGGGAGCGCCTCCGCCAGCTCCCGCGCGAAGCCGCGGCGCACCACGGGGTCGTGCTTGCCCAGCAGCACGATCCCCGGCGCGCGCGCCCGCCGGGCCGCCGCCATGGTGTCGTGGCGCCCCGCCGCCACCCAGGTGCGCAGCCAGCGCCCGAAGCCGGCGCGCAGGTAGTTCTCGCCCACCGAGACGAAGAGGTCGAGCGGCTCGAACACCGGGTCCACCACGAAGCCCGCCGCCTGCCGCAGCAGCCGCCCGGGCGCCGGGTCGCCCGTGGGCGCCGCCAGCACCAGCGCCGTCACCCGCTCCGGCGCGCCGGCCGCCAGCTCCAGCGCCGTCTGGCAGCTGACCGAGTGCCCCACGTACGCCGCCGGCCCCAGCCCGACGGCGTCCGCCCAGCGGGCCACCCAGCGCGCCTGCTCCTCCACCGGCAGCAGCGGCGGCCCCTCCGTCCGCCCGAAGCCCGGCAGGTCCGGCGCCAGGACGCGGAACCCCGCCGCCGCCAGCGGGGGCCCGTTGCGCGCCCAGAAGTCCGCCGAGAGCCCCAGCCCGTGCACCAGCACCAGGCTCGGCCCGCGCCCGGCCTCGCGGAAGCGGATCTCGCACCCCTCCGCGTCCACCCGGTGCGTGCGGCTCCACGCCTCCGCCGCCTCCCCCAGCGTCATCGAGCTCACGTCATCGCCGTGTGGCACTCACGCACTTTCGCACTTTCGCACTTTCGCACTTTCGCACTTTCGCACTTTCGTACTTTCGCACTTTCGCACTTTCGCACTCCCTCACTCCCCCACCTCCTCCCCCGCCAGGAACCCCAGCACCGCCGCGTTGAACGCCTCGGCCCGGTCCACCATCGGGTTGTGGTAGGCCCCCTCCAGCACCAGCAGCCGCGCGTCCGGGATCCCGTCCCTGAGGATGCGCGCGTGCTCCAGGGGGACGATGCTGTCGCGCTCGCCCCAGAGGACGAGCGTGGGCGCCCGGATCCGCGGCAGGAGCGGGCGCACGTCGTCCTTCAGCGTGTGGCGCAGCCCCGCCAGCACGTTGAACGGGCCCGCCGCCAGCGCGTCGCGCCAGATCACCGGGAGGAAGCGCGGGTCGCCCCAGCGCCTGGGCGGCGCCACCTCCCAGGCGAAGCGCATCAGCATCCGCGCGTCGACCCGCCGCGGGATCCCCGCCGCGTCGGCCAGCACCAGGCGGCGCACCCGCTCCGGCCGGCGCGCCGCCAGGTGGATGGCCAGGTGCCCGCCCAGCGAGTGGCCCACCAGGTGGACCGGAGCGTCCGCCACCGCCTCGATCCACCGCGCCAGCACGTCCGCCAGCGCCGGCACGTCCGGCAGCGGCCCCGGGCAGCGGCTCCGCCCGAAGCCGATCACGTCCGGCACCAGCACCTTCCTCGTTTCCGCCAGGGCCGGGACGTTGCCCCGCCACCAGCGCGACGAGCCCGAGAGGCCGTGCAGGAGCACCACGGCTTCCGGCCCCTCGCCCGCCTCGACGGAATGCACCCGGTAGGTGTCGATGTCCGTGACGCGCGCGCGGTACCCCGCCGTGCGCCACCAGGCGCGGCGCGGCGGCAGGCGCGCGAGTCGGGAGAGCGGCGGGCGCGGCATCGGGGAAGCACGGGGGTCGGGCACCGGAAGGCTTCCGGGGAGCGCGCCGGGACGATCGCAAGCGGCGGACCGGAAAGCCGCTCCGGACGGTTTCGCGGAGCGGCGGAAACCACTATATTTCCCCGTACTCCCGGATCACCCGTTTCCCCTCCGCGCGAGGGATGCCTTTCGTAAGAGGAAGAGGAGGAAGATTTGAGCCGTAATCGTGACCGGAACCGCAAACCGCAGCGTTCGTCCGAGCTGGACGACGCCCGCAACGAGCTGTTCTCCCACATCCACCGCTGCGGCGTCCTCGGCTCCAGCGAGGAGCAGCAGGTGGAGTGGATGAAGGATACCATCGAGTTCCTGGGCGAGCGCTATCCGTCGCTCAAGCCCGAGGAGCTCAAGGAGCTGGAGTCCATCGGCCTGCGCTTCTGCCGGCCGGTGATCGGCAGCTCCGGCGCCGGCGCCGCCACCGCGGCGGCCTGAGGCGCCACGCGCGGCCGGGCCGGGGGAAGGGCCGCACCACCAGCCCTTTCCCGCTGCAGCCCGTCCGCGTGAGCGGGTCCCCGACGTCCGGGGTCCCGGGCCCGTCCTGACCTTCCATGGACCCCGACCCGAGTAGTTTCCCCCTTTTCATAGCGCTGGCGCTGATCGCGGCGAACGCCTTCCTGGTGGCCGCCGAGTTCGCCCTCATCGCCGTCCGCCGCAACCGCATCGAACAGAACGTACGCCTGGGCGACCCCCGCTCGGCGCGCGTGCTCCCCTCGCTCGACCGCCTGGAGGAGCTGGTGTTCGCCGCGCAGCTGGGGCGCAGCCTGGCCTCGGTGCTGCTGGGCTACTACGCCGTGCGCGCCGCGCGCGACTGGCTGGAGCCGCTGGGCGTGCTCCCCGTCCCCGCCCTCCTGCTGGCGCTGGGCGCGGTGGTGGTCCTGCACGCGACCATCGGCCAGCAGGTGCCCAAGCTGGTGGCCATCCACCGCGCCGAGTGGATCACCGCGCACGTCTCCATCCCCTTCCTGGAGATGGCGGCGTGGGTGCTGTGGCCGGTCACCACCCCGCTCGGCTTCCTGGTGCGCGCCGTCGTGCGGCTCTGTGGAGTCCGCACCAGCGGCTTCCACCCGCTGATGCAGACCCCCGAGGAGCTGCGCATGCTGGTGACGCACGGCGCCGACCCCGGCGAGATCGAGCCCGACGAGCGCGACATGATCCGCGGCGTCTTCGAGTTCGCCGAGACGGTGGCGCGCGAGGTGATGACGCCGCGCACCGCCATGGTGGCCGTCTCCGTCGACACCGGCTTCGACGAGCTGGTGCGGATCGCCATCGAGGAGGGGCACTCGCGCTACCCCGTCTACGAGGGCTCGGTCGACTCGATCGTGGGCGTGCTGCTCACCAAGGACCTCCTGCCGCTGCTGGAGAACCGGGAGGAGCTGGAGCAGACCGGCTTCGACCTGCGCAGCGTCCTGCGCCCGGCGTACTTCGTCCCCGGCACCAAGCGGGTGAGCGAGCTGCTCTCGGAGCTCCGGCAGAACAAGGTGCACCTGGCCATCGTGCTCGACGAGTACGGCGGCACGCACGGCCTGGTGACCATGGAGGACCTGCTGGAGGAGATCGTGGGCGAGATCGCCGACGAGTACGACGAGCCCGAGCCCGAGTTCGAGCCCACCCCCGAGGGCGACGTGCTGATCGACGGCGCCACCAGCCTGTGGGAAGTCAACGAGCGCTTCGGCCTGCGGCTGCCCGAGGAGGAGTTCGACACCCTGGGCGGCTACGTCTTCGGCACCCTGGGCCGCGTCCCCGTCGCCGGCGACCGGGTGGCGGCCCCCGGCGTGGACGGCGAGGTGGAGCTGAAGGTGGAGGAGACCGAGGAGCGCCGCGTCACGGTGGTGCGCCTCTGCCACCGCCCCTCGCCCACCGCCGACGCCGTCCCCGCCAGCGACCGGGCGGCGGGCTGACGGCGCCTCTCTGCTTCCGGAACGGCCTCCCACCGCGCCGGCTCCAAAGAACAGAAAGGCCTCACACAGAGACACAGAGGAACGGAGAACTTCATCGCGGTTCTCCGTTCCTCTGTGTCTCTGTGTCTCTGTGTGATTCAAATGCAGTTCGTAGTCCTCTGCTGACTCTGCTGACTCTGCGTGAGGCCCGGATGTTCTCAGCTCCCCACCGCGGCCAGGCCGCCGGCGCGCAGGGTGGCCCCGGCGGGCTCGACCGGCTGCACCTCCTCGATGAAGAGGATGTGGTCCTGGTTCACGACGATGTAGGGGAAGCGCTCGCCCGTGGCGGCGCAGCACACGTCGGTCAGCGAGACGAAGCCCTTGATGGTCGACAGGTGGTCGGCCAGGCGGGTGTTGGGGGCGCGGTGCATGTTGCCCTCCAGCACGCGGCCGGAGGTCAGGTGGAAGCGGTGCGGCTGCGGGCGCTTGTTGCCCACCAGGGACGGCGAGGAGGGCGCGGCGGGGCGCGCGACGGGAACGGCGGCTCGTGCGATCACTTGGGCCTGCGCAAGTGGGAGAGGGAAGACGATCGGTGCTCCCGGTGTCCTGAACCGGGCGGCGTCGCGGAAGGCAAGGGGCGGACCGCGCGTCTTCAATCGACCCAAGCGATTGTAAATAACAGACTTGCACGATCCGCGACCGAGCAGGAAGGGAAGAGCGGAGTGTCGGAAGATTCGACACTCCGCTCGCCGCAGGTGCTGGCGCGCCGCGGAAATCGCGAGGACCGGCGCGCCCGGGGCCGGCCGCCGTCCGGAAACTGAACGCGTCGCGGAAGCGTGCGGCGGAAGGCGGGGCTAGCGGCGGCCCGGGCCGGAGTCGCGGCCCGGGTCGCGGAAGACCTGGGAGAAGCGGCCGCCCTGCTGCTGCCCCCCGCCGCGGCCGCCCCGGGGGGCGTCCTCGTGGCGTGCGATCACCCGGTTGGCCACCGTGGCCGCCACGTGCTCGTCCATCGGCAGCATCTCGCCGTACAGCTCGATGGCGCGGTCGATGTCCACCTCGTCGCCCAGCATGTCGATCATGTCGAGGATGTTCGCCACGTGCGTCTCCACGATGTTCTCCTCGGAGCGCGCGGCGATCACCAGCAGCTTGCGCTTGGCCTCGGGGCTCAGGCGGCGGCGGCCGAACAGCCGGTCGAGCATCTTCCTCCTCTGGACTCGAAACGCGGGAAACCGGACAGGGGATAGAAATGTGCCGCCCCCGCCGCCCCGTCGCAAGCCCGGCGAAACTGTACGCGGGACTGGTTGCAGCTTGCGGCGCCGCTTATATTTGACCGGGCAGCCGCCGCACCCCGGCCGGCCCCGCCCCCCCAGGAGTTCCGCACGCGGTCGGATCCCCCGCCCGCGCCCGCGTGAGACCTCTCCCTTCAGGACAAGGCTGCATGGGCACCTCTTTCCTCAGCGCGGAAGAGTTCGACGAGCAGGCGCACCGCCTCTACGAGGCGGGCGACTACGACGAGGCGCTGGAGCTGCTGCGCGAGGGGCTGCGCCGGCACCCCGACTCGGTGCTCCTGCACGTGGGTCTCGGCTACGTGCGGATCGCGCGCGAGGAGTACGCCTGGGCGCGCATCTCCTTCGAGACGGCGCTGGAGCTCGACCCCGAGTACGAGGACGCCTGGGTGGGGCTCGGCGAGACCCTGCTCAAGTTCGGCCGCGTGGACGAGGCGCTCAAGTGCTTCGCCACGGTCGACGCCATGGGGCTGGCCGAAGACCTGGAGCTGGGGCTCACCATGGGGCGGGCGCTCTACCGCGAGGGGCTCTTCGCCGACGCCAAGCACCGCTTCGCCTCGCTCTCGGCCGCGCACCCCGAGAGCGCCGAGGTGGCCGCCGCCCGCGGCTACACCCTGCACGCCCTGGGCGACGACGTGGGCGCGCGCCGCGAGCTGCGCCGGGCGCTCCGGCTGGACGGCGACCTGCACGAGGCCCGCATCTATCTGGCGCACCTGCTGCACGACCGCGGCGACCTGGCCGGCGCGCTGCGCGAGCTGGAGCGCGTCCCGCCGGCGGAGCACTGGGACACCCTCTCGCTCTGGCGCTTCCTGGAGCTCAAGGCCTCGGTGGACCGCGCGGCCGACGACGACCCCGCGCTCGGGCCCTGGCGCGAGCGCATCGCCGAGCTCGAGGCCGAGCCCGACGAGGTCGACCACCTGCTGGCCGAGGTCGAGTCGTCGTTCGAGGGGGCCGAGGAGGAGGCCGAGAAGCCGCTGGAGCTCTCGGCGCAGATCGACTTCATCATGCGGATGCTGAACGCCCCCGGCGAGGGGCGCGAGACCGAGGTGAAGGTGCACCGCGTGCGCACCATGGAGGGCACGCTGTACGAGGGCACCTGGGACGACATCCTGCGCGGGATGCGCGACCGCTCCGAGCCGGGGCTGCCGCTGTCGGTGTACATGCGCCGCGCCGCGCGCCAGATCCGCGAGCGCACCGGGCGCACCATCCCCTGCGACAGCGCCGAGGCGTTCCTGAGGGCGGGCGCCCGCCTGGGCCTGCTGCGCATCGAGTCCTGAGGCGCCCCGATCGGATGCCGGCCCCGGCGCCGAGCCCCCCGCTGGCCGTCCGGCCCCGCGCGACCCGCGCGGCGGCCGGGCGGCCCGCTTCGTCTCTCCCCGGGAGGAGCGAGCCGTGAGCCACGACCCCGAGTCCACCCTGCGCCCGCTGCGGAGCGTGGCGCTGGACCTGGAGAGCCTGCGCGCCGGCGAGGTCCGCGCCGGCGCGGTGGTGCGCGTCGCCCGCGCGGCCGAGGCGGCGCTCCGGCGCATGCTGCGCGACGACCCCACCGCGCCGGTGGAGCTCCGGCTGAAGGCGCTCTCGCCCGACGACCTCCCCACCGACGCCCTGCTGGCCGAGCTGCGCCGGCGCGACCGCCTGCCGATGGAGCTGGCCGCCGCCTTCCACGACCTCTCCGCCACCGCCGCGCGCCTGGCCTCGGAGGGCGGCGACGCCGCCCCCCGCGACGCCGAGACCGCCCTGGCCGTGGCCGACGGGCTGCAGCGCCACGTGCGCGCCCACCCCGCCGACGCGCCGCTCGAAGACCCCGTGCTCGGGGCCGACGAGACGCTGATCCCCCAGCCGCCGGAAGACCGGGAGCTGGTGCACCCCGTCCCGCACGTCTCCCGCACCCGCCCCGCGTGGCCGTGGGTGGCGGGCGCCGCGGCGCTGGCGGCGCTCGCGCTCCTGGCCGTCCTGCTGCTCGGCGGCGGCGGCTCCGATGCCCTGCGCGACGGCGAGGCGGCGTACCGGGCCGGTCAGACGCCGCGGGCGGAGACGCTCTTCCGCCAGGCCGCGCGCGAAGACCCCGGGGCGCCGCTGCCGCACTACTACCTGGCGCAGATCTACCGCCAGTCCGGCCGGCGGGGCGAGGCCGCCCGCGAGCTGCGCGAGGGGCTGGCCGCCGCGCCCGAGCACCCGGGGCTCAACACCGAGCTCGGCTACCTGCTGCTGGAGACCGGCCGCCAGCGCGAGGCCGTCGAGCGCCTGCAGCAGGCGGTGCTGCTCGACTCCACCTCGGCCCGCGCCTGGGCCGGGCTGGTGCGCGCGCTGCGCGAGTCGGGCTACCCGGCGCAGGCCGAGCGCGTGCTGGCGCGCGCCCCCGCCGAGGTGCGCGCGCTGCTCACCGCCCCCGGCGCCGCGCCGGGCGCCACGCTCCCCTGACGCGCGGCGGTCCGCGGGGATACATTGCGCGGGAGCGCGCCCCCCGGCGCGCTCCCGCTCTTTCAACGCACTCACGCACTTCCGCACTCACGCACTTCGCTTCCATGGACGCACTCGACCGCCTGTACCGGCGGATCGCCGACGTGCTCCTCCGCGAGCCGGGGCATCCGGTCACGGTGGGCGACCTCTACCAGCACCTGGTGCCGTACCGCGCGGTGCGCGCCGAGCTGGCCTTCGCGGAGCTGGCCGAGTACGAGCACGCGCTGCTCAGGCTCCTCTCCGGCGAGCGCGACTACCTGGTGGTGGAGCGCGCCGACGTGCAGGAGGAGTTCCAGCGCGAGCTGCGCACCTCCAACCCGATCCTGGGGATCTACCGCGACTACGCGGAGGTGGGCGTCTACCTGAACCCCTACGCCCCCGAGGTCCCCGCGCCCGACCACGCCGCGCCGCCCGCCCCCGCGGCCGCGGAGCCGGCGCCCGCCGCCCCCTCGGCCGACGGCGACGCGACGGTGGCCGAGCCCGCGCCGCAGCCGAAGGCGAAGCCACGCCTGCGCTCCTGCCCCACCTGCCGCTCGGCGCTGCCGCAGGACCGCGAGGCGCGCTTCTGCCCCTTCTGCGGGCGGGCGCTCGCGCCGATCCCCTGCCCCGAGTGCAGCGCCATGGTGGAGCCCGACTGGCGCTTCTGCGCCTCGTGCGGGTGGCCGCGCGAGACCGGCGCCCCGGCGCCGCCCCCCTCCCCGGAACACCGCTTGCGGTAGCCGCGCCCTCCGAAGCGGGGCCCCGGGGGCGGGCCGCGCGTGGATCCCGGACGGACGGCGGTGATGTGGAGAGGTAGGTCGATCGGCTGGACCCTGGCGCTCGCGCTGCTGGCGGCGTGCGACAGGCTCGGCGGCGAGGGCGGCGCCCGCGCCGCCACCCCGGCGTCGGGCCAGGAAACGAGCTCCGCCTCGCGCTCGTCCGCCGACGACGGGTCCGACGGCGCGAAGCTCTACCGCCAGGCCTGCATCATGTGCCACGGCGAGGGCGGCCGGGGAACGCAGCTCGGCCCCTCGCTGGCGGACGCCGAGTGGCGCCGGGCCCAGGGCGGCGCCCCCGACCAGATCGCCGCCGTGGTGCGCGGCGGCGTCCCCGACCCCGGCGAATTCCCCGTCCCGATGCCCGCCCGCGGCGACGGCACCTTCGACAACGAGGAGGTCGCCGCCGTCAGCAGCTACGTGCAGTCCCTCTCCCGTTGAGCGGGCTCCCGGCGCCTGCTTCCCTCATCCCGAGAATCATGAGCGCTGAGACCCCGGACGATCCGGCGGCGCGGCTGCTCGGCGCGCTCGCGTACGTGCGCGAGCGGATGATCGATCTGGCCGTGCGCCTGCGCCGCCGCGCCGACGTCACCGGCGTGCGGGACGGGCTCGACGTCCGCGAGTTCCTAGGCGCCGGGCTGAATCTGGCAGGCTGGGTGGACGCGGAACTGGTTGACGAGCGGGCGATCTGCTTCTGGCTGGAGACCCGTCACGAGGAAGAACGATGGGTGGTGGAGGGCCGGATCCTGGAGCAGACCGCGCTCGGCCAGGAGACGAACGTCGACCTCGGCAATCGCGAGGCCGGCAGCCTCGACCAGCTGGCGGAAGCGCTTCGGGTGGCGTGCGACGAGCTGGTCGCGCTGGAAGAGAGCTTCCCGTTCGCGCCGGAATGACGGGCCGCCGCTCGCCAGGCGATCCTACGCCGCGGCGACCCTGATCCGGGCGCGATCCTCCGTCACCGGCTTCTCGCGGACGACGATTTCCACATCGCGGTCCAGCCGGTTCAGGAAGTAGATCAGCCGTTCCATCGAGAATTTCGACAGCCGGCCGCGGATCAGGTCAGACACCGTAGGTTGCGTGGTACCCAAGAGTTCCGCCGCCTGGGATTGTGAAATCCCCCGCTGCTCGATCAGAAGGGTGATCTGATGCACCAGTTCGGCCTTTGCGAGCAGTTCTTCGGCGTTCTCCCGTCCAACGTCGGCAAAGACGTTGCCGCTGCTGACCTCGTATTCGGGCACAGACTCTTTCTTCTTCATCTCTGCTCCTGATTCCGTGTGATCTCCTGGTGCATCCGGCGCGCCCACTGAAGGCGCTCCGTAACCAATTCCATCTCGTGCCTGGGCGTCTCGATCCCGCGTTTCGACTTCTTCTGAAAAGCATGCAACACGTAGACAGCGCTGTCGAAGCGCACCGTGTAGACGGTCCGGTACGTGTCACCGTCGAAATCACCCATTATCTCGAGCACGCCAGCTCCACTGAATCCCTTCAGCGGCTTCGCCCCTTCGTACTTCCGCCCCACCTGTGCGAGAAACAGCGCATACCCGAACTCGTCCTGAACCGGGTCGGGGAATGCTGCGAAGTCTCGCTTTGACGATCCGACCCACACCAGTGGCTTCAGCTGGCGCTTCTCCATGTTATATCAGTTTCAATATAGGCGACAGGGATTCTGGTCGTACAGGACCAGGGTGGATTCCGTGCTTGACCGCCTCGCGCGGGGCCGGGTATCTTCGCCGCTTCCTTTTCCACCCTCTCCCGAGCGAGCGGAGCGAAGATGGCGCGGATCGCGGTGATTCCCGGCGACGGAGTGGGCAAGGAGGTGACGCGCGAGGCGGTGAAGGTGCTCGGTGCGCTGGAGGAGCTGGGGGGCCCGCGCCTGGAGCTGGTGGAGTGGCCGCACGGCGCCGACCGCTACCTGGAGACCGGCCAGACCATCACCGACGCCGAGTTCGCCGACCTGGAGGCCAACTACGGGGCCGTGCTGCTGGGCGCGCTGGGCGACCCGCGCGTCCCCGGCAACGAGCACGCGCGCCAGATCCTGCTGGGGATGCGCTTCCGGCTGGACCTGTTCATCAACTTCCGCCCGGTGCGCCTCTTCCACGAGCGCCTGACCCCGCTCAAGGGGAAGACGGAGCGCGACGTGGACTTCGTGATCTTCCGCGAGAACACCGAGGGCGTGTACGTGGGGATGGGCGGCGTCTTCAAGCAGGGCACCCCCGACGAGGTGGCCGTGCAGGAAGACGTGAACACCCGCAAGGGGGTGGAGCGCATCGTCCGCGCGGCGTTCGGCCACGCGCGCGAGCACGGCCTGGAGCGGGTGACCATGTCCGACAAGGCGAACGCCATGGAGCACGCCGGCGGGCTCTGGCGGCGCGTCTTCAAGGAGGTGGCCGCCGAGCACCCGGAGATCGAGGCCGAGGCGCTCTACGTGGACATGCTGGCGATGGACCTGGTGCGCCGCCCGAAGCGCTACCGGGTGATCGTCACCGGCAACCTGTTCGGCGACATCCTCTCGGACCTGGGGGCGGCGCTGGTGGGAGGGCTGGGGCTCACGGCCTCGGGGAACATCCACCCGGGGCGCGTCTCCATGTTCGAGCCCGTGCACGGCTCGGCCCCCGACATCGCGGGGAAGGACCGGGCCAACCCCCTGGCCGCCATCCTCACCGCCGGGCTGATGCTGCGCCACCTCGGCCACGCCGCCGAGGCCGGTCGGGTGGAGACGGCCGTGCGCGCCGCCATCCTTGCGGGCGAGACCACCGCCGACCTGGGCGGCTCGCTCGGCACCCGGGCGGCCGGCGACGCGGTGGTGCGGCACCTCCGCTCGGGCGCAGGCTCCTGACCGAAGCCGGCCGGGACGCCGAAACACGAAGCCCCGCTCTTCGCGGGGCTTCGTCATTCCGTGCCGTAGGGCTTCAGCGGCCGCTCGGCGGCGATGCGCGGCCATCCCTGCCTGCGGAGCTCCTCGATGCGCCGGCCGTAGAGGTTGTCCGTCAGCGCCTCCGGGTGCCGCTCCGCCATCTCCAGCAGCCGGCGCGAGGGGCCGTCGGGCTCGCGCTGGCCCTGCTCCCAGGCGCGCACCGCGCTGGGGCTGGCGTTCAGCACCTCGGCGAACACCTGCTGCGAGAGCGAGAGGTTCCTGCGCAGCGCGCGGATCCGCGCCGGCGGATACGCCGGCGGCGGCTCCACCCGCACGTCGCGCGCGGTGATCTCCACGCGGTCGACGCGCACCCCCGGCAGTTCGCCCCGCTCGAAGGCGACCGCCTCCTCCAGCGCCCCGATCAGCGCGTCGCCGAACGCGCTCCCCTCGCGCGGCTTTCCCTTCCCGGTGGCCATCATCGCCCCTCCGCCTTGAGTGTTTCGACCAGCTGCCGCACGCGCTTCAACTGCTCGGGCGAGAGGTTCGCCTGCTGGTTCTTGGCGAACACCAGCAGCAGGTAGACCTTCTCGCGGACCTCCACGTACAGGTAGACGACCCGGACGCTCCCGCTCGTGCCGCGCCCCTCGAGGGCCGCGCGCACCTTGCGCACGCCTCCGCCATCACGGAGCACCGCGCCAGCGCGCGGATTCTGGATCAGCGTCTGCTCGAGCGCACGGACGTCCTCCTCAGTGAGGAGACCTTCCGCGCCGCGCTCGAACGAGGGAAGCCGTACGAACTCCAGGTACCTCGTCAGCGTCGCCGGCATGACTATAACACACGGTGATATAGTTGCGCAAGACCCTCGTGAACGGAGTGAACAATATCCACTTTGTTCGTTTTGCGAAACGTTCCGGCTGCATGGAGGCGCTGAGCCGCGCGGAGGCGGGCCCGTCAGGTGCTGGCAGAGAGGCTTATGCGGCGGGAGAAGAACCCCAGAGGCGGTGGCGGTCGAGGTCGGCGCGGAGCTTGAGCAGGGCCTGGTCCTTCCGCTTGGCCTCCAGCATCACGTCGAAGGGGGCGGGGCCCGCCTCGCGCAGGAAGGCGGCGAACTCCCACGGGTGCACGTAGTCGGCGTGCTGCGAGAGGAGCGGCGGGACGGCGACCTCCTTCTTCGCGCGGACCACGGTGCGCGAGTCGAGCCTCGGCGACGAGAAGTGCACCTTGGGCGTCACCCCCGCGGGCCAGGTGGCGAGCGCCGCCCGGACGGCCTCGCCGATCGCGAGGGTGCCGGGGTTGAGCAGGTGGTGCTGGTGGTCGAAGACGACGGGGACGCCCACGGCCTCGTGCACGCGCAGGCAGTCCTGGACCGTGTAGAGCGTCTCGTCGTTCTCGATCACCAGGCGGCGGCGGCCGGCCTCGGAAAGGCGGGGGAAGTTGTCGCGGAAGCGCGCGCACGCCGCCTCCTTGTCGCCGTAGGCGCCGCCCAGGTGGAGGACCACCACCGCCTCGGGCCCCTGCTCCAGCGCGTCGAGCAGCTCGGCCTGCGCGTTCACGTCGGCGATGCCCTTCGCGTTGATGGCGGGGTCGAGCGCGCTCAGCAGCACGTACTGCGAGGGGTGCAGCGACAGGCGGATGCCGCGCTCGCGGGCGGTGCGGCCCAGCCCGGCCAGGCCGTCGCGGCACTCGGCCACCTGGCGGTGGAACTGCGGCAGGTCGGGGTGGGTGCAGTACGGGACGAAGTCGGAGGAGAGGCGGTACATCCGCACGTCGACCTCGTCCAGGTAGTCGAGGATGGCGCGCAGGTACTCCATCGACACGCGCAGGTGCGGGCCCGACTGCCAGCGCCGCGCGTCGTTGCTCTTGAGTCCCTCCCGTCCCACCACCTTCACCGCGAACCCCAGCCGCCGCGGCCACGTGCGTGCCGGCATCGATCTCCCTTCGATGTTCGTCGAGGTACGGAGTACGAGGTACGGAACGGCGAAAGATCCCGGCCGTACCTCGTACCTCGTACCTCGTACCTCGTACCTCGTACCTCGTACCTCGTACCTCGTACCTCGTACCTCGTACCTCGTACCTCGTACCTCGTACCTCGTACCTCGTACCTCGTACCTCAAGCATAACCGCCTTGCACAAGGTTTGTCAAACACCTGTCCAGAGCAGAAACGGGACGGGCCGCCCCCGGCGAATGGAACGGGTTGTGCGACGGGTGACGGCCCCCGGTGAGCCGGGGCGGGCGCGCGGAGGCGCCCTCCCGACCCCCTGGAAGACGCGGCCGATGTCGTTGCGGCACCGGGAGATCGGCCGCCCTTGAGCAAGGAGGACCCATGCCCAACGAGAACCTGGACCAGGTGGTGCCCCTCAAGCAGCTCGACGACTTCAAGGTGGCCGAGGGCGAGCCCGACGTGCGCGGCTGGGACGTGGTGTCGGCCGACGGGCGGAAGATCGGCGAGGTGGAGGAGCTGCTGGTCGACACGGGCGCCATGAAGGTGCGCTACCTGGACGTGGACCTCGACAACTCGCTGATCGCCGGCGACCCCGACCGGCACGTGCTGGTGCCGATCGGCTACGCGCGGCTGGAGCGCGAGCGCGACTGCGTGGTGGTCGACAACCTGAACGCGTCGGACCTGGCCAGCCTCCCGGCGTACGACCACCGGCCCCTCACGCGCGACTTCGAGACCTCGGTGCGCGACAGCTTCGGCCGCGGGACCACGGCCGCGGGGGCGGCGGGGGCCGCGGGCGGCGCCGCGGACGACTTCTACGGCCACCAGTCGTTCGACGACAGCGGGTTCTACGGCGCGCGGCGGGGCGCGGAGGGCGAGCAGCGCCTGACGCTCTCGGAGGAGGAGCTGGAGCTGCAGAAGCGGCGCGTGCAGGCCGGCGAGGTGGGGGTGCACAAGCGGGTGGAGACCGAGCACGTGCGCGAGTCGGTGCCCACCATGCGCGAGGAGGTGACGGTGGAGCGCCGCCCGGTGACCGACCCGCTGCGCGCCGACACGCAGATCACCGAGGACGAGATCCGCATCCCGCTGCGCGAGGAGGAGGTGGTGGTGGAGAAGCGGGTGGTGCCGAAGGAGGAGCTGGTGGTGCGCAAGCAGCAGGTGGTGGAGCACCAGACGGTGGAGGCCGACCTGGCCCGCGAGCGCGCCGACGTGGTGCGCGAGGGCGGGGCCACGGTGCGCGACGACCTGCACGCGGCGGACCTGGACCAGGGCGCCGGCGGGCTGGGGAACTCCGACCCC
The DNA here is from genome assembly GCA_036389795.1 of Longimicrobium sp. Lineage (NCBI taxonomy): Bacteria > Pseudomonadati > Gemmatimonadota > Longimicrobiia > Longimicrobiales > Longimicrobiaceae > Longimicrobium > Longimicrobium sp. Next base: position 48,153 of record DASVWD010000285.1, on the reverse strand, counting down.
ACCCTGCGCCGCGACCCCGGCGAGCCGGGCGGGCTGGGGAACCAGGACCCGAACCCGCGCAACCTCTGAGGCAGGCCGGCGGGTGGGCGCCTCGCCGCGGCGGGGCGCCCACCCGCGTCTTCGTGGCAGGCGGGGGCGCCGGACCATAGATTGTCGCCCCGCCGATGCCTCTTTCCGCAGCCTCCCGCGCGCCGTGGGTCCTGGCGCTCGACGCGGGCTCGTCGTCCGTGCGGGCCGGGCTCTACGACCGTGCCGCGAGGCCGCTGGAGCCCGCGCCGCTCGCCCGCGTCCCCGTCGCCTGGCACACGTCGGCGGCGGGGGCGATGGAGACGGACCCGGAGGCGCTGCTCGCGGCGTGCTGCGGCGTCATCGACCGGGCGGTGGAGGCGGCGCGCGCGGCGGAGATCGAGGTCGCTGCCGTCTCCCTGGCGACGTTCTGGCACGGGGTGACGGGGGTCGGCGCGGACGGGGCGCCGCTCACGCCGCTCTTCGGGTGGGGGGACACGCGGGCGCGGGAGGACGCCCAGGCGCTGCGGGAGCGGGTCCACGCGGACGCGGCGCACCGGCGCACCGGGTGCTTTTTGCACGAGAGCTACCCGGCCGCGAAGCTGCTCTGGCTCCGCCGCACGCGCGGCGATACCTTCCCGCGCGTGGCCGCCTGGCTCTCCATCGGGGAGCTCCTGGGGGAGCGACTGTTCGGGGTGCGGCGCTCCTCTCTCTCCATCGCCTCCGGGACGGGCCTCTTCGACCTGCGCGCGCTCCACTGGGACGCGGAGATGCTGGACGTGGTCGGGGTCGGCGCCGACCGGCTGCCGGAGGTGGCGGAGGAGCCGTTCCGGGGTCTCCTTCCGGAGTTCGCGCGGCGCTGGCCGGAGCTGGCGGACGTGCCCTGGCTCCCGGCGCTGGGCGACGGCGCCTGCGCCACGCTGGGGAGCGGCGCGGTGGGCCCGGGGCGGATCGCGCTGACGGTGGGGACGTCCGCCGCGGTGCGGGTGCTGCGCGAGGGCGAGCCAGTGGTGCCGGACGACCTCTGGTGCTACCGGCTGGACGCGCGGCGCACGGTGGCGGGGCGGGCGCTCTCGAACGCGGGAAACGTGCTGGACTGGCTGCGCCGCACCTTCCGCCTGCCGCCGCCGGGGGAGCTGGAGGCGGCGCTGGCGGCGACGGTGCCGGGCGCGCACGGCCTGGAGGTGGTCCCCGCGCTGGTGGGCGAGCGGCCGCCGCTGTCGGATCTCGCCGAGACGGCGTCGATGGCGGGGATGACGCTCGACACCGCGCCGGCGGAGATCGCGCGGGCGTGGATGGAGGCGGTGGCGGCGCGGATCGCGGAGGCGGTGCGGGCGGTGGAGCGCGCCTTCGGGCCCGCGGCGGAGGTGGTGGCGAGCGGGGGCGCGCTGCACGCCTCGCCGGCGTTCGCGCGGATCGTGGGCGAAGCCGTGGGGCGGCCGCTGCGGCTCAGGCCCGAGGGGGAGGAGACGGCGCGCGGCGCGGCGCTGGTGGCGCTGGAGCGGATCGGGGCGATCGACGACGCGGTGGTATTCGCCGGTGGGCCGGGTGGATCGGGTGAGTCGGGCTCTGGTGGGTCGGGCCGGGCGGGCGAATAAATTCGCTGCAACGACCACACGAAGTCCGCCTGCGCGGACTACTGCCGACGGCGCGGGATAGCCTGCGGAGCGCGGGGACGGGCATCCTTCGGGCGAGGCAGGCCTCGCCCCTACGGGGATCGGCAGGCTGTTCCCCTGTCCCCTGTCCCCTGGGGTTGCATGAGGGATGCGCGCCCGGAGGGCCGGGACCCCGGAGCGCCGGGGGTTGGGCGCGGAGGGGGCCCGGCGCCGTTGGGCACAGCCGTACCGTGCCCTACGGCGCGCGCAGCCCGGCCCGGAGCGCAGCGGAGGGACATGCCAAGACTGCAGTGCGAAGTGCCGAGCGCGAAGTGAGAAGGTTCTCTCGACCACCCTCCACCCGCATCGATTGATGTCCGACGGAGCGACGGGGCAGACAGACCTCGACCTGCTGTGCATCAACACCATCCGCACGCTGTCGATGGACGCGGTGCAGCAGGCCAACGCGGGGCACCCGGGAACGCCCATGGCGCTGGCGCCGCTGGGCTACGTGCTCTGGACGCGGCACCTGCGCCACAACCCGCACGACCCGCACTGGTTCGGCCGCGACCGCTTCGTCCTGTCGGCGGGGCACGCGTCGATGCTCCTCTACTCGCTGCTCTACCTCACCGGCTACGACCTGTCGCTGGACGACCTGAAGAACTTCCGCCAGTGGGAGAGCAAGACGCCGGGGCACCCGGAGTACGGCCTGACGCCGGGGGTGGAGACCACGACGGGCCCGCTGGGGCAGGGCTTCGCCAACGGGGTGGGGATGGCGATCGCGGAGCGGCACCTGGCCACGGTGTTCAACCGGCCCGGGCACCCGGTGGTGGACCACTTCGTCTACGCGATCTGCTCGGACGGCGACCTGATGGAGGGGGTGGCGAGCGAGGCGGCGTCGCTGGCCGGGCACCTGAAGCTGGGGAAGCTCGTCTACTTCTGGGACGACAACCGCATCACCATCGAGGGCTCGACGGACCTGGCGTTCACCGAGGACGTGGCGAAGCGCTTCGAGGCGTACGGCTGGCACACGCTGCGGGTGGACGGCAACGACCTGGAGGGGATCGACGACGCGATCCGCGCGGCGCAGGCGGACGAGCGCCCCTCGCTCGTGGTCGTCCGCACCACCATCGGCTACGGCTCGCCGAACCGCGCGGGGAGCGAGAAGGCGCACGGCGAGCCGCTGGGCGAGGAGGAGGTGAAGCTCACCAAGCAGAACCTGGGCTGGCCGACGACCGACGCCTTCTTCGTCCCCGACGAGGTGCTGGCGCACATGCGCGGGGCCGTCGACCGGGGACGGGGGCTGCAGGAGGAGTGGGAGCGGCGCTTCGACGCCTACGCGGGCGAGCACGCGGAGCTGGCGCGCGGCCTGTACGCGGCGCTGGAGCACCGGCTGCCGGAGGGGTGGGACGCGGAGCTCCCCTCGTGGACCAAGGACGACAAGCCGCTGGCCACGCGCGCGGCGTCGGGGAAGGCGCTGAACGCGATCGCCAAGCGGGTGCCCTGGCTGATCGGCGGCTCGGCGGACCTGGCGGGGTCGAACAACACGCTGATCGAGGGCGGCGGCGACTTCGAGGCGGCGAGCTACGCGGGGCGCAACCTGCACTTCGGGGTGCGCGAGCACGCGATGGGGAGCCTGATGAACGGGATGGCGCTGCACGGCGGCGTGCGGCCGTACGGGGGCACCTTCCTGATCTTCTCGGACTACATGCGCCCGCCGATCCGGCTGGCGGCGTTGATGGAGCAGCCGGCGATCTACGTCTTCACCCACGACTCGGTGGGGCTGGGGGAAGACGGCCCCACGCACCAGCCGATCGAGCAGCTCCCGGCGCTCCGAGCGATCCCCGGGCTGGTCGACCTGCGACCGGCGGACGCGAACGAGACGGTGGAGGCGTGGCGCTTCGCGATGGAATACACGGAGGGGCCGGTCTTCTTCGCCCTCACCCGGCAGGCGCTGCCGCACCTGGACCGCGAGGCGCTGGGCGCCGCGTCGGGCCTGCGCCGGGGCGCGTACGTGCTGGCGGACGCGGAGGGGGGCGAGCCGGAGGTGATCCTGATCGCGAGCGGCTCGGAGGTGTCGCTGGCGCTGGAGGCGCGCGAGCGGCTGAAGGAGGAGAACGTGGCGGCGCGGGTGGTGAGCATGCCGAGCTGGACGCTCTTCTGCCGCCAGCCGAGGGAGTACCGCGACGAGGTGCTCCCGCCCGAGGTGCGCGCCCGGGTGGCGGTGGAGGCGGCGTCGACGATGGGGTGGCGCGAGTGGGTGGGGGCCGACGGGGCGGTGGTGGGGATCACGCACTTCGGCGCCTCGGCGCCGGCCAAGCGCATCTTCCAGGAGCTGGGCTTCACCCCCGAGAACGTGGCGGCCAAGGCGCTCCACGTGCTGGGCCGGGGCGAGGAGGGGCTGGAGCTGGAGGCCGGGCTGGCGGCCGCGGGGCCGACGCGGCACGGGGCGGATGAAAGATAGTGCGAAGTGCGAAGTGCGGAGTCCTTAGTGCTTAGTCCTTGGTGTGTTAGTGTGAACCCCGGGCGCCGAGCCGCGCAAAGGGTTACCTTTGGGACTCAGCACGCAGGACTCAGCACCTAGGACTTAGCACTAAGGACTAAGGACTAAATCACTTCCGCGCCGTTCAACCCGAGGGATGCCACGATGACCGACAGCAGCCGCCTGCACGAGCTCCACGCACAGGGGCAGAGCGTGTGGCTCGACTACATCCGCCGCGGGATCATCGACAGCGGCGAGCTGCAGGAGATGATCCGCGACTACGACCTGAGAGGCGTCACCAGCAACCCGTCGATCTTCGAGCAGGCCATCGGCGAGAGCGACGACTACGACGACGCCATGGAGTTCCTGGCCGGCGACGGCGCCGACGCCAACGAGGCGTTCGAGGCGGTCGCCATCGAGGACATCCAGCGCGCCTGCGACATCTTCCGCCCGGTCTACGACGCCACCGACGGCGGCGACGGCTTCGTGTCGATCGAGGTCTCCCCCCTGCTGGCGGAGCACACCGACCAGACCATCAGCGAGGCGCGGCGGCTGTGGGCGGCGGTGGGGCGCCCCAACGTGTTCGTGAAGGTGCCCGGCAACGACGAGGGGATCCCCGCCATCGAGCAGCTCCTCGCGGAGGGGATCAACGTCAACATCACCCTCCTCTTCTCGCTCTCCGGCTACGATCAGGTGATGGAGGCGTACCTGCGCGCCATGGAGCGCCGCGCCGAAGCCGGCGAGCCGCTGGACCGCGTGGCGTCGGTGGCCTCGTTCTTCGTCTCGCGCGTGGACACGGCGGTGGACGCGGAGCTGGACAAGATCATCGAAAAGGGCGGCGAGAACGCGGAGCGGGCGCGCGGGCTGAAAGGGCGCGCGGCGGTGGCGAACGCCAAGCTGGCGTACGAGCGCTTCGGGCAGGTGTTCGCGGGCGAGCGCTGGGAGCGGCTGCGGGCGAAGGGCGCGAAGGTGCAGCGGCCGCTCTGGGCCAGCACCTCCACCAAGAACCCCGAGTACCGCGACGTGATCTACGTGGAGGAGCTGATCGGCCCCGACACCGTGAACACCATGCCGCTGGCCACCATCGAGGCGTTCGCCGACCACGGCGAGGTGGCCCGCACGGTGGACCGCGACCTGGACCGCGCCCGCGCCGACCTGGCCGCGCTCAGGGAGCTGGGGATCGACCTGGACCAGGTGACGGAGCGCCTGCAGGTGGAAGGGGTGGAGAAGTTCGCCAAGAGCTTCCGCCAGATGCTCAAGGTGGTCGACGAGAAGCTCACCCGCGTGGCCCAGGCCTGACGCCGCACGCGCACGACGCCTGACCTCGAAGGGGCCCGCTCCGGCGGGCCCTTCTGCTTTCACGTGGAGGCACGGAGACAGGCGCAGCGGAGGCACCCTCCGCCACGCGGTCCTTGGCGTGAACACCGGTCGTTGTAATTTCCGTCACTTGCGTTGAGGCGTTATGTCCGTACACTTTGGGCCGAGGCTGGGACATGGATGGTGCGGCGCCGGTGCCACAACCGGACGTTCACGCCCCACGGATGCCGCATCTGATACCCGGCCCCGGAGCAGCTAAGTGTAACGAGGAGGTATAGATCGCACTGATCGCGACGTTTTGCTGACAAACGGCACGCCGGTTGCAACGTCCCCCCGCGCCCCTGGTACGGAAGCACGTCGCAGCTTCGGCTCAATAGGATCCAACCACAATCTCGTCCGCAGCGGGGCACCCTCAATGCACCGGAGGCGAGCAGCCTCCCGATCAGCAGCAGTCGGTCATCGCGGGACCCACACACGCCGTTCAGCCGGGTCGGGCTCCACGGTCGGCAGCTTAATGTGGAGGCACAACGACGCCCGTCACAGATGGCAACCGTTCCCCGCCGAACCGTGGCCCCGACCGGCTGGCCGCGCGACAGGGCCGACTCCCGCGAGGGGGCCGGCCCTGACGCTTTCCGGCAGGCCTTGCGCCGCCTCGCCCGCGGGCCGCACCTTCCCCCCTCCCTCTCGATCCGATGTCCACTCCTGACGGAACTCAGCCCATGAAGATCGGCATCCTCGGCACCGGCGTGGTGGGGCGCTCGCTCGGGCTCGGCTTCGCGCGGCGCGGCGACGAGGTCATGATCGGCTCGCGCACGCCGGAGAGCGACGCGGTGCGCGAGTGGCTGGCGCAGGCCGGGCCGGCCGCGCGCGCGGGGACCTTCGCCGAGGCCGCGGAGTTCGGCGAGCTGGCCGTGCTGGCGACGCTCTGGGCGGGCACCGAGAACGCGCTGCGCCTGGCCGGCCCCGACCACCTGGCGGGGAAGGTGGTGGTCGACGTCACCAACCCGCTCGACTTCTCCGGCGGGGCGCCCCGGCTGGCGGTGGGGCACTCCGACTCGGGCGGCGAGCAGGTGCAGCGCTGGCTCCCGGGCGCGCGGGTGGTGAAGGCGTTCAACATCATCACCGCGGGCGAGATGGTGGACCCCGACTTCCCCGGCGGCCCGCCCACGATGTTCGTCTGCGGCGGCGACGAGGGGGCGAAGCGGACCGTCGCCGGGATCTGCGAGGCCTTCGGCTGGGAGGTGGTGGACGTGGGCGGGATCGACGGCTCGCGCCTGCTGGAGCCGCTGGCGATGCTCTGGATCACCCACGGCGTCCGCTCCGGCTCGTGGAGCCACGCCTTCAAGCTGCTGCGCAAGTAGACGGCGGCGGGCTGGCGCTGAACGGGGCCGCGAGGAGGTTGCCGGCCGGGTACGGCGGGGGTACTCTTCCCGACGTGCGGGGGCGTTCCGGCCTTCCCCCCCTGCCCCTGCATCGCCTGCCTGCCGACCTCACGCCTTCCACCGAACTCCCGCTTATGAACCTCTCCGACCTTGCGACATCACTGGTCCAGGAGGCCGAGCTCCGGGCCCACTTCCGCTGGCCCGAGGCTGTGGTGGGTGCGGGAGGAATCGAGCAGACCGAGGTGTTCGAAGGACTTTCCAAGCTGGTGGAAGACGTGTCCGGACGGGCGGTGATGGCGAGCGTGTTCCTATGGAATGCGCTCTCCCATTCCGAGCGCTTCGCCTCCGCTCTCTCGCACTATGCGCACGCGGAACGGTTACGCCGGCTCCTCGTTTTCCACGAGCTGGGCGGCGTGCCTCGGTACGACCTGCTGCTCCTGTCCACGGACCCGAGCCTCGCAAACCGCAGGTCGGTCTCGCTCCCCGAGTTCCTCAACCAAGCCGGCATACGCCCTGGCGACCTCGAGAACGGCGCAGAGCAGTGGATCGATGAAGTCGTGCACGATTTCGAAATACTCCCTACCGGTGGCGGAGAGGATGACGCCGGCGTGGCCACAGGCGACCCCGCCGGCGCCAAGGGTTCGGCCGGGGCGCCAGGTCGGGACCAGACGGTCTATCGGCTCGCCCTGTTGAACGCGATGGACCGGCTCATCTCCCGCGGCACCTTCCGTGAGATGATCGCCCGGCAGCCGTTCAGCCTGTTGTTCGCCCCCATGCCGAAGACCAGCCTGACGAGCGCGGTCGCGTCTCCGGCGTGGGGGGTGGCGGTGGAGCGGGAGCGGCAGCCCGCGTTTACGGCAGGGGTGGTTACGAAGGGTCCGGGGGGCCGTCACGGCGTCACCGGGTGCCTCCACGGCCTGGTTGCCGACCCGGAAGCGCTCCCCGACCTGTTCGCCGAGCGGGGGGCCGCGTGCGTGGTGGGACAGGCGGTATACGTGGATAGTGTGCTGGGAGTGGTCCGATCCGCCGACCTGATCACCGATAGTTGCTTTATTGAGCTAGGAGAGGAGCGGGCACCGGCGACTCCCCAAGCGGTCCGGCCGCTCCTGGACGAGTGCCCGACTCCCAAGCAGCGCGTGCACTTCGAAGGGATCACCTCGCAGCGGAAGTCGACGTTTGTCACAGGGATGGACCTCAACCTCCCCTTCCCTCTGCGGAATGAGCAGGGCAGGGTGTACACGCAGCCCGTCACCCGTCCGGGCGACTCCGGGTGCGCGCTGGTCGACGAGGGCTCCCGCGTGCTCGGGTTCAGCTTCTGCCGGACGGCGCTGAACGAGCCGATCGAGTTCGCGGAGTGGATCTGGGCCGCATCGGTGTTCCGCGCTCTCAAGCTGCCTGTGTATTGAGGAGACCACAATGGGATGGTGGAACGATCTGTTCCGGAAGCGGGCGCAGGACTGGGTATACGCCCAGCTCGACGGGCCCCAGGTGCCGGACGAGCCGAAGGAGAAGGAGGAGGTGCCGGTAGACGGCGCGTATCTGACCATTACCCTGCGCTCGCTGCGCGTGGTGAACGTTCGCAGGCTGGCAACGAAGTTCTACGGAGTGGTGCACAGCTTCGCCACGCTCAATCACCTGTCGGGGAAGGACGCCTCCTTCCACACGGTCACCAGCCCCGCGGAGCTGCGGAACATCGACCCCGCGAACCTGGACCGGGTGATCACCGTCAAAAAGACGCTGCTGGGCCCAATCCCCTATCGGGGGGAAGGCGTCGGGCTGGAGCTGGGCCTGTTCTCCATCAAGGAGGCCGACCTGGCGGCTCCCTTCATCGACCTGCTGGAGAGCGCGTCGTCGGCGGCCGGCGTGTCGGTCGTCAGCACCGCGCTGCCCTTCATCGAGCCGCTGCGCAAGGGAATCGATGCCATCACCGGCGCTTCGGGAGACTCCATTTTGGAGATCGGCATATCCGACACCTACAATCCTCCCCGCACCGGGTGGTGGGTGGTGATGCGAGCGCGCAAGGGCACGGTGGACGTCTCGAAGCTGCGAGTCACGCCGACGGACTTCCGACTGGTGGACGCCGACGGGCAGCCGGTGCGCGACTACCCCTACGTGGTGTTCTCGATCTCCCAATCCGGCAGACGCGACGATTGGTTCAAGCTGCCGGACCTGACGCGGCCGTACCAGGAACTCCGGGAGGCGGCCCGCAAGGGCGACTACGAGGCCGTGAAAGAACTGATTGCCACCTTCAAGCGGACGGCGCTCACCAGCGACGACCTGATCACCGCTGATGCGATGCGGATCGGACAACTCGTGCAGGAGCAGGCGGAGGCGGTGCTGGGCAGAACGATGACGGCGCGCTCCGCCGAGCGCGACCTGCCACCGCTGGAGAGCTATCCCCTGTACGCATGAGCCAGATGGACACGAGGGTGGCAAGCACGCGGGAGCGGTGGCTGGAGGTAGGGGAGGGGCGACCGACGGACAACGTCCCCGTGTGGGAGGACGGTGCCGCGCTCGGTCTTCCGCGGCTGGAGGGCGAGGTGGAGGCGGACGCGTGCGTCGTCGGGCTCGGCGGCTCGGGGCTGGCGTGCGTGGGCGAGCTGCTGCGGCTGGGGCAGCGCGTCGTCGGGCTCGACGCGGGGCCGGTGGCGGGCGGCGCGGCGGGGCGCAACGGCGGGTTCCTGCTGGCGGGGAGCTACCACTTCTACCACGACGCGGTGCGGGCGTACGGCCGCGGGCGGGCGCTGGCCGTCTACCGCCTGACGCTGGCGGAGATGGACCGCATCGCCGCGGAGACGCCGGACGCGGTGCGGCGCGTGGGCTCGCTCCGGATCGCCGCGTCGGGCGAGGAGGAGCGCGACTGCGCCGAGCAGCTCCGGGCGATGCGCGCGGACGCCCTGCCGGCCGAGTGGTACGACGGGCCGGAGGGGCGCGGGCTGCTGATCCCCACCGACGCGGCGTTCGACCCGCTGCGCCGCTGCCGGTCGCTGGCCCGGCGCGCGGCGGAGGGCGGCGCGCGGCTCTTCGAGCACTCGCCCGCCGTGGAGCTCTCCGGGTCGGGGGTGCGCACACCCGCGGGGCGGGTGCGGGCCCCGCGCGTGATCGTGGCGGTGGACGGCGGGCTGGCGCGGCTCTTCCCGTCGCTGGCGGGGCGGGTGCGCACGGCGCGTCTGCAGATGCTGGCGACGGCGCCGCTCGGGGAGATCCGCTTCCCGCGCCCCGTCTACCTGCGCTACGGCTACGAGTGGTGGCAGCAGCTCCCGGACGGCCGTATCGCCCTAGGCGGGTTCCGCGACCGGGGCGGCGAGGGGGAGTGGACGGATGAGGCGGAGCCGGACGGCTTCGTGCAGGAGATGATCGAGACCTTCCTGCGCGACCGGCTAGGCGTCGACGCGCCGGTCACCCACCGCTGGGCGGCGTCGGTGGGGTACACGGCGGACGGGCTGCCGGTGTTCGAGGAGATGGCGCCGGGGCTCTGGGCCGTGGGCGCGTACAGCGGCACGGGGAACGTGATCGGCGCCGTGTGCGGGCGGGCGGCCGCGCAGCTCGCCGTCCGCGGCGAGTCGGAGCTGGCGGGGTCGTTCCTGCAAAAGTGACGAAGCGACGCGATCCTCCACCTGAAACGAACCGCCCGCGCAGAAGAACTGCGCGGGCGGTTTCTATTTCCTTGGCTGCTGCGTCAGGGCCGTCGCTCGTCGGGAGGCGGGCCCATCGCTTCGGGGCCGTCGTATTCGAGCACGGCCGCGCGAGCCTCCGGGCTGAGCGAGGCGAAGAAGCCGGGCCTGCTGCGGATGCGGCGCCGCGCTTCCTCCTGCGTGGGGAGCGGCGCCTCCCTGCGCGCGAAACGGGCGAAGCGGTCGATGAACCCGCTCGCCTTTTTGCGCTTCGGCGGCTGAACCGTGTGGATGGACTTCTTCATCGTCATATCTCCCGTTCGCAATATACCGGTTTTTTCGCCCTTCCAGGCAACGTCGAAGCCGAGCAGTTGATAGTATTGCAACAGGTTAGGGTCCGGGTAACGCAGGCGGAGGCGTTTGGCGCCGAGCGCGAGGCCGTAGCTCCGCGCGACTGCGACGGCCAGCGGAACCACCTTTCCCCGCAACGGCACGGAAGGTGGCTCAGGGCGCCGCTCCACGTACGTGAGGGTCACCGTGTGGCGCACGCCGCCCGAGCCAGGACGCGACGCGTGGCCCAGGGCCAGGCCGCACAGGTCCGGACCATACCAGATCGCCAGCGGCAGCAGCGCCGCCCTCCGGGGCTGAAGCGCAACCAGATCGGGCCAGTTCCAACCGCCAGCACCCGAGGGATGCGAACCGGTCCACGTGTCACTCCAGCGGGCAAGAGCCCGTCGATCGATGTCGGCCAGGCGGAGCCGTGGCCCGATGCTTCCGCTCAAGATCGCATCATCTCTCGCTGCGGCATATGCTTCCCACCTCAACGCGGCGTGCCGGGCCAGCGCGTTTCGATATTGATCGGACAAACTGCGCTGTCTCCTTGCCTCCACAAGCTCTGATCACTTTGAATTCTTTCGACCGTCCATAGTATTCGTTTTAATGATGATTGGATAGATGGACGCGGGTAATGATAGATGGAACCAGGGCCATGCATCGCCCCTCGTACATCCGGATCCTTGCGAAGCCTTTCTTCCAGGTGTAATTGCAACCGTCACGGACACCGTCAGACCGAAGCATGTTCGGAGGGATCACGCTTTGATCACCAGTTTGCTCAGAAACCGCCTCTCGCTCACACGCCTCGTCATCGTCGGTTTGCTCCTGGGCGCGTGCGGGAACCCACGAAACGACGCGGCCACGGAGCTCGAGCGGCTGCACGAGGCCATGCAGCGCCACGCGGCCCAGTATCACCGCTACCCCGACACCCTTGACGCCGGCCGCCCGGCCAGCGCCACCAACCTGCCCTATGCACCGCGGCGGGACGTGGCCGTGCGCCTGGTCGGCTCCACCGCGGACGGCTACCAGGCCCAGGCCCGCCGCAAGTCGTGGATCTGCTGGATCATGGTCGGCCCGGGGCAGCCCGCCACGCCGGACTGCTCCCCCGTCAGCCCCTCCCTGCGCAACGCGCCCGACTCGGCCGGCCAGCCGGCGGGCGGCCTGGAGGGCGTGCTGCAGCCGGGCGCCTCGCCGGCGGATTCTTCCCCCACGGACTCGGCGGGAGGACCGTGAGCGCCGGCTCCTGGCCGCGGCGGGAGGCCAACGTACGATCCATCCGGGCTGCACCCTTTGGTGACAATGCCCGGAGAAGGCGGCCCGGGCGAAACACCCGGGCCGCCGCGTCGTCCCAGCCGCGCCTGCCGTCGCTCGCCCGGCGTCATCGCGCGCACCGTCACGGCCCGGTGCAGCGGTGGCAGTTGGACGCTTCGCTGAACGCGCACTCGCAGCTGTACTCGGCGGTGCACTGGCAGTAGCTCTCCTCCCAGGTGTAGTAGCCCTGGCACCCGCCGCCCCCGTCGCTCAGGCAGTCGTTGAGGCTGACGCATTGCCTGCAGCTGGGGTCGTCCTGCAGCGTCGGCTCGCAGGTGGACCAGTACTGCGTATAGTACGGGTCGCCTTCGTAGCGGCATGAGTTGGCGCGCACCGTACCCTTCAGGGACGGCTGCTCGGCGACGGTGAGGAAAGACTCCACCCGCAGGTCGTCCAGCTCCAGCTTCAGCTTCCGCATCGTGGTCTCCGCGTGCAGGGTGAGGGGCCCTCGGTGGGGCTTCCGGTTCCGCCACTATGCGCGCGTGAAGGGCTCGGGACGATCCCGTCTCGCGCCCCATCGGCGCTCACGTAAGCGGACGCATTTTCGGTGCAAGAGCCTGTATCGGCGCGTTGAGGTCGTGCGCCGGCATCGCTCCATGCCCGGCCCTCCTCCGCCATCGCGAACCGCCCCTTGCGGAGCCGTCCCGGGCCGCGTAATTGCAGCTTCGCGCCGGCAACGTACCGGCGGACACGAACGGGGAGGCGGCGATGCGGCTGGGGATGGTGGGGCTCGGGAAGATGGGCGGGAACATGGTCACGCGCCTGCTGCGCGGCGGCCATGAGGTGGTGGTCTACGACCTGGACCCCGAGCTGACGAAGCGCGTCGGCTCCGCCCCCGGCGCGGCGGCGGCGGGGTCGCTGGAGGAGATGGCCGCCGCGCTCGAGCCCCCGCGCGTGGTGTGGGTGATGGTCCCCGCCGGGGCGCCCACCGAGGACACCCTCCGCAGGCTCGCCGGCTTCCTCCAGCCGGGCGACGTGCTGGTCGACGGCGGCAACACCAACTTCCACGACACCCAGCGCCGCGCGGCCGAGCTGGGAGAGAAGGGCGTCCACCTGGTGGACGCCGGCACCAGCGGCGGCGTGTGGGGGCTGGAGGTGGGCTACTGCCTGATGGTGGGCGGCGCGCCCGAGGCGGTCGGGCGCTGCGAGCCGGTCTTCCGCACCCTGGCGCCGCCGGACGGCTACCTGCACGTCGGCGCGAGCGGCGCCGGGCACTTCACCAAGATGGTCCACAACGGGATCGAGTACGGGCTCCTGCAGGCGTACGCCGAGGGGTTCGAGATCCTGCACGCCTCCGGGATGGGGCTGGACCTGCGCGCCATCGCCGCGCTCTGGAACCACGGCAGCGTGGTGCGCAGCTGGCTGCTGGAGCTGCTGGAGCGCGCCTACGCGGCCGAGGGGCAGGACCTGGAGCGCATCCGCGGCTGGGTGGCCGACTCGGGCGAGGGACGCTGGACGGTGGAGACGGCGATCGACCTGGACGTCCCCGCGCCGGTCATCACCCTCTCCCTCCTGGCCCGCTTCCGCTCGCGGCAGGAACAGAGCTACGCCGCGCAGGTGATCGCGGCGCTGCGCAACCAGTTCGGCGGGCACGCGGTGAAGGAGGCCACGCCCGGGGAGCCCGTCCCCGGATGAGCGACGCGCCCCCCGCCACCCGCGTCCGGACCAGCGCGGGCGCCCCCGCCGACACGCCGCTGCGCCGCACCATGCGCAGCCCGCGCGTCCCCCAGCCGCACGTCTTCGTCATCTTCGGCGCCACGGGCGACCTGACGCGCCGCAAGCTGCTGCCGGCCGTCTACCGCCTCTTCCGCGACGGCCTCCTCCCCGACTCCTTCGCCGTGGTCGGCTTCGCGCGCGAGCCGATGACGGACGACGACTTCCGCGGTCGCATGCGCGCCGCCCTGGCCGAGTTCGGCGGCGAGCCCGAGCCCGGGCGCTGGGACGAGTTCGCGGAGCGGCTCTCGTACGTGAGCTCGGTCTTCGAGGACGAGGCGGGCTTCGCGCGGCTCAAGGAGCGGCTGGAGGCGCTGGACCGCGAGCGGGGGACGGCGGGGAGCCGGCTCTACTACCTGGCCGTGCCGCCGGGGGTGATGGAGACGGTGGTGGAGGCGCTGGGGCGCGCCGGGCTGGCGCGCGATCCCGAAGATGCGGCGTGGACGCGCATCGTGGTGGAGAAGCCGTTCGGGCGCGACCTGGCGAGCGCCGAGGAGCTCAACCGCGACCTGCACCGCGTGTTCGACGAGCGGCAGATCTTCCGCATCGACCACTACCTGGGGAAGGAGACGCTGCAGAACCTGCTGGTGTTCCGCTTCGGCAACCTGCTGTGGGAGGCGGTGTGGAGCCGCAGCCACGTGGACCACGTGCAGATCACCGTGGCGGAAGAAGTCGGGGTGGAGCGGCGCGCCGGCTACTACGAGAAGGCGGGGGCGCTGCGCGACATGGTGCAGAGCCACCTGCTGCAGATCCTCACCCTGGTGGCCATGGAGCCGCCCGCCAGCTACGACGCCGACTCGATCCGGGGCGAGAAGGTGAAGGTGCTGCGCGCGGTGCGCCCGGTGCGCGGCGAGGACGTGGCGCACGAAGTCGTCCGGGGCCGGTACGCGGCCTCCGCCGACGGGTCGAAGCCGGGCTACCGGGAGGAGCCGGGCGTGGCGCCGGACTCGCGCACGGAGACGTTCGCGGCGCTGCGCCTGTGGATCGACAACTGGCGCTGGGCCGACGTGCCCTTCTACCTGCGCACGGGGAAGCGGCTGCCCAGGAAGGCGAGCGAGGTGGTGGTGCGCTTCCGCCCGGCCCCGCACCCGATCCTGGACCTGGTGGAGGGCGACCGCCCGCAGCCGAACGCGCTGGTGCTGCGCATCCAGCCCGAGGAGGGGATCTCGCTCTTCTTCGAGGCGAAGGTGCCGGGGCTGCTGGGGCACCTGAAGCCGGTGAGCATGGACTTCGACTACTGCCGCGCCTTCGGGCTGGAGAGCCCCGAGGCGTACCAGCGCCTCCTGCTGGACGCCATGCTGGGCGACGCCACCCTCTTCGCCCGCGAGGACGAGGTGGTGGCCGCCTGGACGCTCGTCACCCCGATCCTGGAGGAGTGGGAGAAAGGCGGCGAGCCCGAGCCCTACCCGGCGGGCACCTGGGGCCCCGAGGGCGCCGACCGCCTGATCCGCGAGGACGGGCGGGAGTGGAGGGCGCCGTAGGGAAGTACGAAAGTACGGAGGTACGAGGTACGAGGTACGGGAGTGCTGTCGAAGCCTTGCCCGCGCCGGGATCCGACGCAGCGCCGAAGCCGGCCGGGCAAGGCTTTCTGCAGTTGTAGCCGCGGCTTCAGCCGCCCTTCACGGCTTCAGCCGCCAGCGGGCTCCTCTCCCTGCCTGTCGCCGTTGAAGATGCCGGACATGGCGCGCTCCAGGGCCTCGCGCAGCCCGGCGGCGGTGGCGCCCAGGTGGAAGGCGGCCACCACGACCGGACGCAGCAGGCCGACCAGGTTCTCCGCGCGCGCGTCGTCGGGGCGGGGGCCGGCGCGCTCGGCCACGCGCGTGCCGCGGGCGCCCTCGGTGACCACCACGCCCAGGCGCTCCAGCTCGGTCCAGGCGCGCGCGACGGTCCCGGGGGCGATGTCGAGCTGGTCGGCCAGGCTGCGCACGGAGGGGAGCCGCTCGCCGGGGCGCAGCCGGCCCGTGGCGACGGCCTCCTGCACCTGCGCCACGAGCTGCTCGTAGATGGAGCGCTCCGACGCGTCGTCGACGCGCGGGACGAACGCCGCGCCAGGGCCCCGGCCCCGCATCGCGTCGCGCACCTGCTCCAGGGTGACGCCGTAGCCCCGCAGCGTCCGCACGGCTTCGCTCTTGTGGTCGTGGAGCACGCCCAGCAGGAGGTGCTCCGTCCGGACCTCGGAGTCCCCCTGCTCGCGCGCCTCGGCCATGGCGCGCTCCAGCACGCGCTTGGCGCCGCTCGTGTAAGGGAGCTCCGAACCGAGGCGAACCGGCCGCCGCACCACGGGCAGACGCTCCATGTCCGCGCGGACGTCCTGCGGCGCGACCCCGAGCCGGTCCAGGAGGGCGGACACGTCCCTGTCGCCCAGCAGGCCCAGCAGGATGTGCCCGGGCGCGACGCAGTCGTGCCGCAGCCGGATCGTCTCGTCGCGCGCCCGGGCGAGAGCGCCGCGGACGCCGTCGGTGAAGTGGTAGTTCATCGCAGCCTCCGCGACTCTGAAGGTTGGCTCGGTCCACACGACCCCCCACTCGATGGGGCTCCGGTCGCGCATCCGGGCCAGGGCGCGGCGGACGCCGTCGGCGAAGTCGAAGCTCATCGCAGCCTCCGCTCGTGGAGGGGTGACTTGTATCAGTCTACATGATACATAGTCGTGCCGCGCGATTGTGTCAACAGGATTGATACATACCGGAGTGCAAAGCCTGACGCCGGGGCATACGGGGTGCGGAGCTCGCCGCTCGCCTGCGCCTTTCCCCGGTCGTGAACGGGAGGAGATCATGCGCGCGACACCGTGGCAGGCGGCCCGCGGCGCCCTGCTGCTGGCCGTGCTGGCGCTCGCGGCGGTGAGCCCGGCGCGGGCGCAGGATGACGGGGGCCGCGCCTGCTTCCAGCCGCGCCCGCTCCCGGCGTGCCGCGGCTTCTGGATCACCGAGTTCGGGGTGCAGTGGTTCGTCTCCACGCCGCCGGGGGTGCACAACGTGCGGCGCTGGCTGGCGACGTGGGACGTGGGGTGGATGCGCAACCGGTCCGCGGACCACGCGGTGGGCGGGAGCGTGTTCCTGGCGCTGAACGACCACGCGCTCCGCTCTGGCGTGCGGGCGCGCTACCGCCGCTGGGTGACGGACGACGTGCCGGTGGACGTGGCGCCCGCGCTCATCCTTTTCCAGGCCGACGAGGACCTGGAGGTGCGCACCCGGCTGGGCGCGGCGCTGCAGGGGAGCGTGGGCCTGCGCGACTGGGCGGCGCTCTCCACGCAGGTCGAGGCGGCGTCGGGGGTGCGGCTCCAGGCGGGTTTTCGTCTCGGCGGCTACGCGGGCGCCGCGGCGGGGCTCGGCCTGCCGCTCTTCGCGCTGGTGAACGCGGATGACTCCTGATGACTCCTGAGCCGCGCGTCCAGATCCACCCCGACGCGGGCGCCGCCTCGCGCGCGGTGGCGGAGGGCTTCGCCACCCGGGCGCGGGAGGCGGTGGAGGCGCGCGGGCGCTTCGCGGTGGCGCTCACGGGCGGGGGCTCGCCGCGCGCGGCGTACCGGCTGCTGGGCGAGGAGCCGCTCGCCTCGCGGGTGCCGTGGGAGGGCGTGCACCTGTTCTGGGGCGACGAGCGCTGCGTCCCGCCCGGCCACCCGCGCAGCAACTTCGGGATGGCGTGGGCGGCGTTCGTCTCCCGCGTGCCGATCCCCCGGGGGAATGTGCACCGAATGCGCGGCGAGCTGCGGCCGGAGGACGGGGCGCGCGCGTACGCGGAGGAGCTGGAGCGCTTCTTCGGCGCGAGCGCGCCGCGCTTCGACCTGGTGCACCTGGGCGTGGGGCCGGACGCGCACGTCTGCTCGCTCTTCCCCTTCGACGAGCTGCTGCGCGAGCGGGAGCGGTCGGTCGGCGTGGCGGTCCACCGCCCGCTCGGCGAGCCGCGCATCACGCTCACCCCGCCGGTGCTGAACGCCGCCGCGCGCGTGGAGATGGTCGTGCTGGGGCGCGACAAGGCGGAGGTCGTCCGCCAGGTGCTGCGCGGGCCGCTGGATCCCTTCCGGCTCCCGGCGCAGCTCGTCCGCCCGGCCGCGGGCGAGGTGGTGTGGGTGGTGGACGAGGGGGCGGCGGGGGGGTGGAGTAGGCAGCTCGCGCGCGTTCCGGCGGCCTCCCGCGCGGCGGCGGGCGAGGTGGTGTGGGTGGTGGACGAGGGGGCGGCGGCGGGGGTGGAGTAGGCAGCTCGCGCGCGCTCCGGCGGACTCCGGCGCGGCGGCGGGAGGCCCTCACCCGCCGCCTTAGAGCGGCAACCCTCTCCCAACTTCGGGAGAGGGTGGACTTCACGGATTCGGTGCGGACACGGGGGTCGTTACCGGCTGTCCCCTGTCACCTGTTCCCTGTCACCTGCCGTTGCGTGAGGGATGCGCGCCCGGAGGGCCGGGACGCCGCCGCGACACGGGGTTTCGTCGCGGCGGTGGCCCGGCGCGGTTGGGCACGGTCGTATCGTGCCCTACCGCGCGCGCAGCCCGGCCCGGAGCGCAGCGGAGGGACACGCCCTAAACCGCAGTGCGAAGTGCTGAGTGCGAAGTGCGCGGCACGCCCTTCGCAGGCGGGAGCGCGCGTTTCCTCGATATCGGATCAGGTGAGACCAGGGCAGGGACGGGACGGCAGCGTGATGGCTTCAGCGACCCTCGAGTTCGACGTGCGGCAGATCGTCCGCGGCGAGCACCCCGACGTGTTCCGCGTGCTGGGGATGCACCGCGTCTCCCTGGCCGGCGAGCTACGGCTGGTCGTGCGCGCCTTCCTCCCCGGCGCCACGTCCGCGGCGGTGGTCGACGCCGAGACGGGCGAGGAGGCGCCGATGGAGCCGGCGCACCCCGACGGCTTCTTCGAGGCGGTGCTCCCGCCGGGCGCGCACGCCTTCCCCTACCGCCTGCGCGCGCGCTGGGCCGACGGGAGCGCCACCGAGCTGGCCGACCCCTACGCGTTCCCGCCCACGGTGGCGGACTTCGACCTCTACCTGGTCGGCGAGGGGACGCACCTGAGGCTGTGGGACGTGCTGGGCGCGCACCCCGACGAGATCGACGGGGTGGCGGGGGTGCGCTTCGCGGTGTGGGCGCCCGCGGCGCGGCGGGTGAGCGTGGTGGGCGACTTCAACGGCTGGGACGGGCGGCGCCACGCGATGCGGCTGCACCCGGGCGCGGGGGTGTGGGAGATCTTCGTCCCCGGGCTGCAGGCGGGCGCGGTCTACAAGTACGAGGTCCAGACGCCGCAGGGGGCCACCTTCCTCAAGGCCGACCCCGTGGGCTTCGCCGCCGAGCACCGCCCCGCCACGGCGTCGGTCGTCCACGACCTGAGGGAGTTCGAGTGGACGGACCAGGAGTGGATGGACCGGCGGCGCGCGGAGGACTGCTACACGCGGCCGATGGCCGTCTACGAGGTGCACCTGGGGTCGTGGCGCCGCGTTCCCGGGGAGGAGGACCGGCCGCTCACCTACCGCGAGCTGGCGCGCGAGCTCGGCGAGTACGTCGCCGAGATGGGGTTCACGCACGTGGAGCTGCTCCCCGTGGCGGAGCACCCGTACGACCCGTCGTGGGGGTACCAGGTCACCGGCTACTACGCGCCCACCCGCCGCCACGGCTCGCCCGACGACTTCCGCTTCTTCGTCGACCACCTGCACTCGCTGGGGATCGGGGTGATCCTGGACTGGGTGCCGGCGCACTTCCCCAAGGACGCGCACGGGCTCCGCCGCTTCGACGGGACGGCGCTCTACGAGCACGAGGACCCGCGCCAGGGCGAGCACCCCGACTGGGGGACGCTGATCTTCAACTTCGGGCGCAACGAGGTGCGCAACTTCCTGCTGGCCAACGCGCTGTACTGGCTGGAGGAGTTCCACGTCGACGGCCTGCGGGTGGACGCCGTCGCGTCGATGCTCTACCTGGACTACTCGCGCCCGGCCGGGCAGTGGGTGCCCAACGCCTTCGGCGGGCGCGAGAACCTGGAGGCGATCCACTTCCTGCAGCAGCTGAACGCCACGGTGCGCGACCGCCACCCGGGGGCGCTCATGATCGCCGAGGAGTCGACCGCCTGGCCGGGCGTCACCCAGGCGCCGCACCTGGGCGGGCTGGGCTTCCACCTCAAGTGGAACATGGGGTGGATGAACGACTTCCTGCGCTTCATCGAGGAAGACCCGGTCTACCGCAAGTACCACTTCAACCTGATCACCTTCTCGCTGATGTACGCCTTCAGCGAGCACTTCGTGCTGCCGTTCTCGCACGACGAGGTGGTGCACCTGAAGGGCTCGCTGCTGGAGAAGATGCCGGGCGACGACTGGCGCAAGTTCGCCAACCTGCGCCTGGCGCTGGGCTTCATGTGGGCCCACCCGGGGAAGAAGCTGCTCTTCATGGGCGGCGAGCTGGGCCAGCGGCGGGAGTGGAGCGAGAGCCGCTCGCTGGACTGGCACCTGCTGGAGGAGCCGCTGCACGCCGGCATGCTGCGCTGGGTGCGCGACCTGAACGCGGTGTACCGGCGCGAGCGGGCGTTCTGGGAGACGGACTTCAGCTACGAGGGCTTCGACTGGATCGACTTCGGCGACGTGGAGCAGAGCGTGCTCAGCTTCGTGCGCCGCGGCGCGCAGTCGGGCGAGGAGCTGGTGTTCGTCTGCAACTTCACGCCGGTCCCGCGCTTCGGCTACCGGATCGGGGTGCCGCGGCCGGGGGCGTACCGCGAGCTGCTGAACAGCGACGCCGAGGTCTACGGCGGGAGCAACCTGGGGAACTTCGGCCTGGTGCACTCCGAGCCCGTCCCCGAGCACCGGCGCGCCGACTCGGTGCGCCTGACGCTGCCCCCGCTGGGGATCCTGGTGCTCAAGCGCGAGGAAGGAACGGCTTGAATCTCACACGGAGGACACAGAGAACACGGAGGAAAAACAGCGTGACGCGTTCGAATCTCTCTGTGTCCTCCGTGTCCTCTGTGTGATATTCTGTCGTTGAGATGCCGGCTGACCACCCACTTTCCTGAAGATCACGGAAGCGATGGCGAAGACGAAGGCGGCGGACGAGACGCAGGCTCCGCGGGCACGGGCGGGCGCGAAGGCGACGGAGTCGAAGGGCGCCCCCGCCCCGGCCGACCCGCCGGAGGTGAAGGCGGCGGCCACCTCGCCGCGCGCGCGGAAGGCCGCGGCGGAGAAGGGCGCCGCCGGGAAGGTGGGGAGCGCCCTGGCGCCGGCGAAGCGCGCCCCGAAGCGGAAGGTGCCGCACAGCGTGGCCGCGCGCACGGCGGACCTGCGGGCGGACCTGCGCGACTTCGCGTCGGCGCGCCCCGAGGGGTGGGGCCACGACGACTGGGTGGGCTTCCTGGAGCACCTGCGCGGCCGCGGCCACGACACCTCCGACGCCGACGCCATCGGCCTGCAGCTGGAGCGCGAGCGGCTGGCGGTTGTCCTGGAGCGGGTGCAGGGGATGGGACCCAGGCGCGTGCAGGCGGTGGTGGAGCGCTTCGACACCTACTGGAGCCTGGCCCGGGCCGATGTGGACCAGATCGCCGCCGTGCCGGGGATGAACCTGGCCCTCGCCGAGAAGGTGCGGCAGGCGGTGCGCTGAGCGAAGCCCGTTACAAACCCGAATCCCCCGGATTGTCATCCTGAGGAGCCGCCGCGCCGGACTCGCGGAATGGGCGAATCTCCGGCGGCGACGAAGGATCTGCGGGCCGGGTCCGAGCGTGAGCCAGGCAGACGCGCGAGTCCCCACCCGCAGATCCTTCGGGCGCACAAGCTCTTGCGCAGCCGCGACTTCGGTGTGTGCGCCCTCAGGATGACAGCGTTTCTGTAGCGCGTTCGTAAATCCCCTATCAGGTAGGACCCGGCGCGGACGCCGCTCACCCCGGAGTCGCCGCATGGACCGCCGCCTGCCATTCCTCATCTTCGTCTGCGCCGCGCTCGCGGCCGCGCCGTGCCGGGCGCAGCCGCGCTTCCAGCTCTCCGCCGACACGGTGCTGGTGGACGAGAGCGTCGGCATCGCGCTCACCGGCCTCCCGCCCGGGCGCGAGGTGACGGTGCGGCTCTCCGGGGAGGGACCGGCGCGGGGGTGGCGGGCGAGCGCCGCCTTCCGCGCCGACGAGGGGCGCGTGGACCTCGCCCGCGCGGCGCCGGTGTCGGGCGACTACGCGGGCGTGCACGCGATGGGCCTCTTCTGGTCGGCGCGGCGCGATTCGGCGGCGGCCCCGCTGCTGGGGGCGCTCAGGACGCCGGACGCGCGCCATCCGCCGGCGCAGCCGTGGGCGCTCGCCGCCGAGATGGACGGGCGCGTGGTGGCGGCCGACACCGTGTGGCGCCGGGCGGTCGCGCCGGACGTGCGCGTCGAGCCGGTGCGCGAGCGAGGTCTGGTGGGGACGGCGTACTACCCTCCGGGCGAGGGTCGCCGCCCCGCCGTGGTCGTGCTGAACGGCTCGCAGGGCGGGATCGCGCCGCCGGGCGCGGCGCCGGGGGGCCTCGCCTCGCGCGGGTACGTGGTGCTGGCGCTCGGCTACTTCGCCGCCGAGGGGCTGCCGGAGCGGCTGGCCGAGATCCCCCTGGAGTACTTCGGGACCGCGCTCCGCTGGCTGGCCGGGCAGCCGTCCGTCGACCCGGAGCGCATCGGGGTGCTCGGCGCCTCGCGGGGCGGAGAGCTGGCGCTGCTGCTGGGCGCGACGTACCCGGAGGTGCGCGCCGTCGTCGCGTACGCCCCCAGCCACGTGGTCTGGCCCGGCACGATCACCGACGCCTGGACCAGCCCCGCCTGGACGCTCGGCGGCCGGGCGCTGCCGGGCATGCACCGGCGCGCGAGCCCGGCGGCGGTCGCGCGCCACGCCGGATGCCGCGACGCACGCGACTGCGCGCCGCTCGCGGTGCACCAGTTCCTGGCCCTGCTCGACGACGCGGACGCCGCGGCGCGCGCGGAGATCCCGGTGGAGCGGATCGACGGCCCGGTGCTCCTGGTCTCCGGCCGCGACGACCTGCTGTGGCCGTCGGCGCTGATGGCGGAGCGGGTGGTGGCGCGCCTGCGCCGCCGTGGCTTCCGACACCCGGTGGAGCACCTGTCCTACCCGGGCGCGGGTCACTCCATCGGCCGCCCCTATCTGGCGACTTCCGAGGTCGGGCGGAGCCGCCCGCACCCCATCACCGGCCGCATGATCACCCCCGGCGGCACCCCGGAGGGGACCGCCCTGGCGAGCGAGGACTCGTGGCGGCGGGTGCTGGAGTTTCTGGACGCGAACCTGCGGCGGCGCTAGAGTAGGTGGGGCCATTCCGTCGGCGGGAACGTGCATCCGGAGGTGGAAACCAGATGCGGTGGACTTTGCTCGCGGCGCTCGCAATCCTGCTCCCCGCCCTCGCCCTCGCCCGGCCGCCGGCGCCCTTCGGGCCGCCATCCAGGGCGCAGGAGGTGCGCGTCTGCGCCACGGTGGGCGACGAGTTGCGCGAGCTGCCAGCCTCGATCGACCCGGCCACGGGCGACACCCTCGTTTCGGGCAAGCCGCTGCGCGAGGTGGTGCCGGAGGCGCGCTACGCCCAAGGGCAGCCCTGGTTCGAGCGGCGCGAGGCGGTGCCCGTCCCTGTCTCCGGCGCCTCCTACACCCGTCGGGCCGTCCAGTGGGGCCTGCCGCGGTCGCTCTCCCCGTCCGACCTGCGTGAGCCCGGGTTCCGGCGCGTCGGCACCTTCCAGGGCGTCGACATCTTCGAGCCGAAGGACCAGGAGAGCCGCATCAGGAACGAGCCACAGCCGGCCGAGCTGCACGGCATCACCCGCAGCTACTACGTGCCGGTTTCCGCCGGGTGCTTGTTCCAGCAGTACTACAATGAGGTCGATGTCGGACCCGTCCGCGGGTGAAGCGCGGGAGCAGATCGGAAT
Organism: Longimicrobium sp.; assembly: GCA_036389795.1. NCBI lineage: Bacteria > Pseudomonadati > Gemmatimonadota > Longimicrobiia > Longimicrobiales > Longimicrobiaceae > Longimicrobium > Longimicrobium sp. Next base: position 24,562 of record DASVWD010000285.1, on the reverse strand, counting down.
CCGGCCACTCCTCACCGGCAGGCGACGATGCGGCGGCTTCACCTCACATTCTTCGCCCTGGCGCTGCTCCTCCCCGCCTGCGCCCCCGACCGGTCGCTGGCACCCGTCGGCCCGCCGGCCAGGGCGCGGGAGGTGCGCGTCTGCGCTGCGGTGGACGGTGAGCTGCGCGAGTTCTCGGGGTGGATCGAGCCGGGCACGGGCGACACGCTGGTCGCGGGCAGGCCGCTGCGCGAGGTGATCCCGAATTACGTGTACGCGGCCGGCCAGCGCTGGTTCGAGCGCGACGAGCCGATCACGGTGGGCAACCGCCGCGTCACCAAGTACGGCATGCTGCGCTCGCTGTCTTCGGCCGACCTGCGGGACCCGGGGCTGCGCCTCTCGGTCACGTACCAGGGCGTCGACGTCTTCGAGTTCAGGGACCGCGTCCCAGGCGACGTCTATTACGTGCCGGTCTCCCCCGGATGCATCTTCCAGCCGTACGGTATACAAGCAACCATAGGCGATCGGCATCCTGGCAGGCCTTGACCGGAGTTCGACTATGAGGCGACTTCATCTCGCGTTCTCCACCCTCGCGTCCCTCCTTCTCGGCTGCGCCCCGGACCGGCCGCTGGCCCCCGTCGGACCGCCGGCCAGGGCGCAGGAGGTGCGCGTCTGCGCCGGGGTGGGCGACGAGCTGCGCGAATTCGCCGGATGGATCGACCCGCGCACGGGCGACACGCTGGTCGCGGGGCGGCCGTTGCACCAGGTGGTGCCGGAGGCGCGCTACGCCCAGGGGCAGCCCTGGTTCGAGCGGCGCGAGGTGATCACCATCCTCAACGGCCGCCCGGCCCATCGGTACGGCCTGCCGCGCTCGCTCTCCCCGGCCGACCTGCGCGAGCCCGGGCTCCGGAAGGTCGGCGCGTTCCAGGGCGTCGACATCTTCGAGGTCATGGACCAGGAAGAGCGCGCGAAAAAGCACGAACCGCCGGACCGTATGCACGACGTCACCCGCATCTACTACGTGCCGGTCTCCCCCGGGTGCATGTTCCAGGCATACCTGTTTCGCGCCTACGTCGGGCCCTTCCGCGGGTAAGCGCGAAACGGTCATCGAACGCCGGATGGTGAGCCACGCAGCATCGACAGAGTCTGCGTTGGTTCTCCGCGCCGTGCGGACCAGGTGCTACATGAGGGGGACGAAGTCGCCCGGCGGGATCAGCGTGCCGGGGATCACGGCGTTGGCCTGGTTCGACCAGACCTGCACGCTCGGGTGGACGGCGGCGTTGGTGCTCTCCACGACCACCTCGTAGTAGAAGCCCACCGTGAACGGCTTGCCCACGCCCACCCCGTTGGCGTTGTGGAAGGAGCTGTTGGGATTGACCGTCGCGACCACTGCTCCCTGGGAAGTCTTCACGCCGGCGCCGACCTTGAACACGGTGACGCGCACCTGCTGGGCGACCGGGCCGTCGTTGAGGACCACCCAGTCCACCGAGACGGCGTTCTGCGGCAGCGAGAAGAGTCCGCTCGTCCGCTTGAACTGGAACTGGGAGGACGAGCCCTCCGGCGGGGCAGAGCCCAGGCCCGACCTGGGAAGGAGCAGGGCGGATCCCACGAGCGCCAGGACGACGGCTCCCACGATGGTCGTCGGTCTGCGCATGCTCGGCTTCATGACCATTCTCCTTGCAGATGATGAGGAGGGATAATGCTCGAAGGGCTGTCTACATAGATCACGGTTCGAACGACACGCAAGAGTGGAGCGTGTCCGCAGAGGAGAGGGAGAGATTTTGATTGCGCTCAATTCAAGTTTAAACTAGTTTAAAATAGTGCTTACGTTCCACTTCATACAAGAAACGACCATGCAGACCACCGCTGGAGCCGATCCGCGCTCCTCGCTCTCCCGCCTGACGATCGACGGCGTCGAGTGGACGTTCTCCGACAGCGGGGACGGGCCGGGTCCGCCGCTGCTTGTGCTGCCGGGCGCGCTCGGGATGGTGGACGCGGCGGGCGCCGCGCTCCGCCGGCTGGCCGAGGGGCGGCGGGTGATCGCGCTCGCGTACCCCGCCGTTCCGGCGATGACGGCGCTGTGCGACGGGATCGCCGCGCTGCTGGACCGGCTGGGGCTGGAGCGCGTGGACGTGCTGGGCGGATCGCTGGGCGGCTGGGTGGCGCAGTGCCTGGCGCGGCGGCACCCGGAGCGCGTGCGGCACCTGGCGCTCTCGCACACCTTCGCGCTGCGGCCCGGCGACGCGCGGCGCATCCGGCTGGGCTCGCGGCTGTGGGCGCTGATCCCCGACCGCGTCTTCTACGCGCTGCTGCGCATGCGCCTGCGCCAGGTGCTCCGGCCCGTGCGCCGCGCCGGCCCCGCGGAGGCCGCGTCCTGGGACGCCTGGCTGCGCGACGGCGTCCGCCGGCAGGTCTCGCGCGCCGCCCTGGCGCGCTACAACGACTGGATGCTGGAGAGCCTGGCCGCGTTCCGCCTCGCGCCGGGCGACCTGGAGAGGCGCGAGGGCCGCGTGTTGATCCTCGAGTCCGCCGACGATCCCATCCTGCGCGCGCGCGACCGGGCGAGGCTGCGGGCGCTGTACCCGTCCGCCGTGGTGAGCACCTTCCACGGCGCCGGCCACGCCACCTCGCTGGCGATGCCCGACGAGTACGCCGCGGCGGTGGCCGGCTTCCTCGACGCCGAAACGGCAGTGCGTGAGTGCGTGAGTGCGCGTGAGCCCGACACAACTGTCCGTTCCGGCGCCGTCGCAGTTGAAGCCTCACGGGGTTTGTGAGGCTTTCCGCGGTTGTTGCTGCGGCTTCAGCCGCCCGTCTCGGCTCCCTGCCCTGGGGAACCGATCCCCATTCCGAACCGAAACTCTTGACGTCCGCCCTCATCTGCTGAATATTCAGCATGTGCGGAATTTTCCGCACTTGCCCCGCCGCGGGAGACCGGCTCTCGCACCTTCACTCCGCACCGTCGCACCGTCATGAGCGAAGCCGTCCTCGCAGGGAGCCGCCGCGAGCGCCAGATCATGGAGATCGTCTACCGCCGCGGGAAGGCCACTGCGGCCGAGGTGCTCGACGACCTCCCGGATCCCCCCACCTACTCGGCGGTGCGGGCGGCGCTGCGCCTGCTGGAGGAGAAGGGGCACCTGCGCCACGAGATGGACGGCAAGCGCTACGTCTACGTGCCTACCACGCCGCGCGTCCGCGCCCGCAGCACGGCGCTGCGCGACCTGGTGCGCACCTTCTTCGGCGGCAGCACCGAGCAGGTGATCAACGCGCTGCTGGAAGAGCAGAAGCCCTCCGGCGCCGAGCTGGAGCGGCTGGCGAAGCTGATCGACGCCGCGCGGCGCGAGGAGACGGGAGGATGAGCGGGACCGATCTCGACTTCGCGGCCGGCGTGGCGCTGCTGCTGGACGCCGGGCTCAAGGCCACCGTGGTCCTGCTGGGCGCGCTGGCCGCCACGCGGCTCATGCGGCGGCGCCCGGCCGCGTCGCGGCACCTGGTGTGGGTGGTGGCGCTCGCCGCCGTGCTGGCGCTCCCCGCCCTGGGCCGCCTCCTCCCCGCGTGGAAGGCGCTTCCCCTCCCCGCCTTCCTCCGCCCCCTCCCCGCCGCGCCGGCGGCCGCTCCGCCCGCGCACCCCGCGGCGCCCGTCTCGCAGCCCGCTTCCGGGCCCGCGCCGGCCGGCGCCCCCGTCGCCGCGCGCGAAGTGCCGTCCCCGTCGCCGGCGGCTCCGCTGGTGTCCGCGCCCGCGAGCACCGCGCCGGCCCCGGCCCGCACGCGGCCGCCGCTGCCGTTCGACTGGCGGATGGCGCTCCTGGCGCTGTGGGCGGCGGGCGGGGCGCTGCTGGTGGTGCGCCTGGCGTACGGGCTGCTGCGCGTGCGCTGGATCGAGCGGCGGGCCACCGAGATCACCGACGAGGGGTGGGTGCACATCACCGACTCGCTGGCGCGGCGGCTGCGCGTGGGGCGCATGGTCACCCTCCTGCGCGAGGCGCACGCGTCGGTGCCGATGACGTGGGGCGTGCTCCACCCCGTGGTGCTCCTCCCCCAGGAAGCCGAGTCGTGGGACCGCGAGCGGCGCACGGTGGTGCTGGCGCACGAGCTGGCGCACATCCGCCGCTGGGACCCGCTCACGCAGTGGATCGCGCACCTGGCGCTCGCCTTCTTCTGGTTCCACCCGCTGGTGTGGGTGGCCGCCCGCCGGATGCGCGAGGAGCGCGAGCGGGCGTGCGACGACGCCGTGCTGGCGCTGGGCACCCGCCCGGTGAGCTACGCCGACCACCTTCTCGACATCGTCCGCTCGCTGGGCTCGTCCGAGGGGCCGGCCGCCGCGCTGGCCATGGCGCGCCGCAGCCAGTTCGAGGGGCGCCTGCTGGCGATCCTGGACCAGGCCACGCCGCGCGGCGGGGTGAGCCGCGGGCTGGGGCTGGCCGCGCTGGTGGTCGCCGCCGTGGCCGTGGTGCCGCTCGCCGCCCTGCGCGCCGCCGAGCCGCGGCTCCCGGACGTCACGGACCCCGGCGCGGTGGTCGCCCGCGTGGTGCCCCCGGCGCAGGCGGCGCGGACGGCCGCGGCGGCGGAGCGGCCCGGGGAGACGGAGAAGCCGGAAAAGCCCGGGCTGCTGGCCCGCCTGGGCGACCGCATCGGCGACGTGCTGGAGGGGATGACCCAGCCCCCCGCCCCGACGGCGGAAGCGGCGGAGCCGGAGGCGTCCGCGGCGGTCCCGGCGGCAGGGTCGGCGCTGCTCGACGAGCGGAAGGTGGAGACGGTCGCGCGCGAGCAGAGCGTGGCCTCCGCCGACGCGCGGGCGCTGATCCAGGCGGTGCAGGACGACACGGGGACGTACAAGCTGGTGATCCGCGCGGCGGGCGGGATCAGCTCGGCGTCGGAGCGGGCGAGCGTGCTGATGGCCGTGCTCCGCCAGGGCGACGTCGGCCGCGACGACATGGTGAGCCTGCTGCGCGTGGCCGGCGGCATCAACTCCGACGGCGAGCGGCGCGAGGTGCTGAAGGCCGCCGCGCGCTCGCGGCTGCTCTCCGACGGCGAGGTGCGCCGCGCCTTCTTCGCCGCCGTGTCGGGGATGGCGTCGCCGGGCGAGCGGCGCGACGTGCTGATGGCGGTGATGGGCGGCTGCCCCGGCGCGCTCCTCCCCGACGTGGTGCAGGCCGCGCGCGCGATGCCCTCCGACGGCGAGCGCCGCCTGGTGCTCAAGGCGGTGGCCGAGTGCGCCACCGCCACCCCCGGGGTGCTCGCGGCGGTGGTGGCCGCCGCGCGCGAGATCTCGTCGCCGGGAGAGCGGCGCGAGGTGCTCAAGGCGGTGGTGCTGCGCCCCCAGGCCGGGCCCGACGTCATCCAGGCGGTGGTCGCCGCCGCGCGCGAGATCCCCTCGGCCGGGGAGCAGCGCGAGATGTTCACCACGGTCCTGCGCCGGCCGGGGCTGACGGAGGCGGTGGTGCTGGCCGTGGTGGACGCGGCGCGGCACGTGCCCTCGGCGTCGGAGCAGCGCGAGATCTACCGGAGCGCCCTGGTCCTGCCGGTGGCGGGCGACAACGTGCTGGCGGCGGTGCTGGAGGGGGTGCCGCACATGAACTCGTCCAGCGAGCAGGGCCTCGTGATGCGCACCATCGCCGCCCGCCGGGTGCTGAGCCCCCGCGTGCGCGAGGCGTACCTGCGGGCCGCGAACGCGATCTCGTCCGACTCCGAGCGCGCCAGCGTCCTGGCCGAGCTGCTGGGCGATCGCCAGGCCGCGGCGTCGCCCGGGAGCGGCGCGCGCTCGGTGCAGGTGGACGGCACGGTCGAGGAGCACCTCTGGAACGCGGAGGTGGAAGTGACCGAGCACGACGGCCGCGTGGCGCGCATCTTCGCGAAGAACGTGGAGTTCGGGCGCCAGCGCTGGGACATCACGCGGATCCGCCGCGGCGGCCGCCTGGTGGTGGAGGAGAGGGCCCGCGGCCGGAGCAGGCGGCTGGAGATCACCCCCGATGCGGACGGCGGGCTGCGCCACAGCTACCGCGTCGACGGCGAGGCGCGGCCGTTCAACACCGAGGGCGAGAACTGGATGATCGCCATCATCCGCGAGCTCACCGACGGCTGATGCGGAACGGGGACGGGTCCGCCCGTCCCTTTCCCGGCGGTGAAGTGCTGATTTTTCCGCAGGTGGACGGAGTCGGCGCGGGGGCCCTCACCCGCCGCCCTGGAGCGGCAACCCTCTCCCAACTTCGGGAGAGGGTGGACATGACGGGGACCGGCGTGGGGGTGGCGGATGAATCCGCGGCAACAACTGCGCAAAGCCCGCCTGCGCGGGCTCGCTCAGCGCGGGGACGGGTTCGGCGCGCATCGCGGACGATCGTGACCAGATCCTGCGTGAGGGATGCGCGCCCGGAGGGCCGGGACCCCGGAGCGCCGGGGGTTTGGCGCGGAGGGGGCCCGGCGCGGTTAGGCAGCGTTGTTTGCTGCCTTACCGCGCGCGCAGCCCGGCCCGGAGCGCAGCGGAGGGACACGCCCAAACCGCGGTGCGCAGTGCGAAGTGCGAAGTGCGTGAAGAGGACGGAATCGACCGGTCGGCCCGGAAGTGCTGAATACCGGCACTGAGAAGACCATCCGAACCAGGGAGGAGCCAGATGTCCGAGCGGTGGAGAACGATCGCGGGAGCCGTCGCGTTCGCGGGGGCCGCGCTGCTGGTCGGCTGCGGCGGGGCGGCCGCGCAGTCCGGCACCTGGCGCAGCAGCCACACCGACCACGGCAGGCGGGTGGACATCGAGGTGCGCGGCGAGGTGGACTTCACCGAAGACGACCGCGACGTGGCGCGGCTCTCGTCCGACGGGCGGATCTCGATCGAGGAGGCGGTCGCGGGACGCCCCGACCGCCGCGTGGAGTTCCGCCCCGACGCGCGCGGCGGCGTGCAGCGCCTCTACTACGAGGACGGCGTGCAGCGCACGCCCGACGCCGACGACCGCGCCTGGATCGAGCAGATGGTCCTCGGGGTGGTGCGCAGAAGCGGGCTCGGCTCCGAGCACCGCGTGGCCCGCCTGCGCGCCCGCAACGGGGTGGACGGGGTGCTGCGCGAGATCGACCAGCTCGAGGGCGACGGCGGGAAGCGGCAGTACTACGCCGCCCTGCTCCGCTCTCCCGGCCTGCGCGCCGACGAGACCGCGCGCATCCTCCGCCACGCCGGCCGCGTGATCGACTCCGACAGCGAGAAGCGCTACGTGCTGGCGCGGGCGCTGGAGCGCGCCTCGCTCGGCCCCGCGGAGATGGCGGCGCTGCTCGAGGCGGCGGCCACCATCCGCTCCGACAGCGAGAAGCGCTACGTGCTGGCGCGGGCCCTGGAGCTCGGCCCGGGCCCCGCGGAGCTGGCGGCGCTGCTCGACGTGGCGGCGGGCATCAGCTCCGACGGCGAGCGGACGTACGTCCTGGTGCGCGTGGCGCGCGCCGACCCGCTGGCCGACGCGCGCGTGCGGCGGGCGTTCTTCCACCAGGCGGAGGGCATCTCGTCCGACAGCGAGCTGGCGCGCCTGCTGTTGACGGTGCTGCGGCGCGACGGCGCCCGCGACGACGCGGTGGCGGCGGCGGTGCGCGCGAGCGAGCACATCTCCTCCGACGGCGAGCGGGCGCGCGTGCTGGTCTCGGTCCCCGAGCGCAGCCTGCGCAGCGAGGCCGTCCGAGACGCGTTCGAGCGCGCGATGGACGGCATCGGCTCCGGTGGCGAGCGGGCGCGGGTGGCCCGCTGGTTCGCGCGGGCGGCGACGTGAGCGCGCGCGCAGCCCCGGCGCGGAGTGCAGCGGAGGACACGCCCGAACCGCCAGTGCGTTAGTGTGTTAGTGCGTTAGTGCGTTAGGGGCGTGGGATTGGAATCGCCCGTTCGCGTACGCGGATGTGCTGAAATATCAGCACTTGAGAAACCATTCGAGCCAGGGAGGAGCCAGATGTCCGAGCGGTGGAGAAGGGTCGCGGGGGCCGTCGCGGCGGCGGGGGTGGCGCTGCTGGCGGGGTGCCGCGCGGCGCCGGCGCAGACGACCAGCACCTGGCGCAGCGTGGACACCGACCACGGGACGCGGCTGGAGATCCTGGCCCGCGGCGAGGTGGACTTCACCGACGACGACCGTGACGTGGCGCGGATCTCGTCGGACGGGCGGCTCACGATCGAGGAGGCGGTCCGCGGCCGCCCCGAGCGCCGCGTGGAGTTCCGCCCGGACGAGCGCGGCGGCGTGCGACGGCTCTACTTCGAGGACGGCGTGCAGCGCGCGCCCGACGCCGACGACCGCGCCTGGATCGAGCGGATGATCCTGCAGGCCGTGCGCAGCAGCGGGGTGGGCGCCGAGCGGCGCGTGGCCCGCATCCGCGCCCGGCAGGGGGTGGACGGGGTGCTGCGCGAGATCGAACAGATCGAGGGCGACGGCGGGAAGCGGCACTACTACGTGACGCTGCTGCGCTCCTCGCCGGCGCTGCGCGACGACGAGACGGTGCGGGTGTTCCGCCACCTGGCCCGCGAGATCGACTCCGACGGCGAGAAGCGCTACACGCTGGCGCAGGCGCTGGAGCGCACCCGGCTCGGCCCCGCGGAGGTGGCGGCGCTGCTGGACGCGGCGGGGACCATCGGCTCCGACGGCGAGAAGCGCTACGTGCTGGCGCAGGTGCTGGAGCGCGCCTCGCCGGGCCCCGCGGAGCTGGCGGCGCTGCTCGGCGTGGCGGCCACCATCCGCTCCGACGGCGAGCGGGCGTACGTCCTGGCGCGCGTGGCGCGCGACAACCCGCTGGCCGACGCGCGGGTGCGGCAGGCGTTCTTCCGCGCGGCGGGCGGGATCAGCTCCGACGGCGAGCTGGCGCGGGTGCTGGTGACGGTGCTCCGGCGCGAGGGCGCGCGCGACGACGTGGTGGCGGCGGCGATCCGCGCGAGCGAGGAGATCTCCTCCGACGGCGAGCGGGCGCGCGTGCTGGTCTCGGTCCCCCAGCGCAGCCTGCGCAGCGAGGGCGTCCGCGCGGCGTTCGAGCGCGCCATGGACGGGATCGGCTCCGACGGCGAGCGGGCGCGGGTGGCGCGCTGGCTCGCGACGGTGGCCACGTGAGCGCGCGCGTGACGGGCCCGGCGGCCGCCCTCCTCCTGGCCGCCCTGTCGGCGGCCGGCGCCGCGGCGCAGCAGCCGGCGGCGGCACAGGCGGCCGATTCGGCGGCGGCGAAGCGGGCGGCGGCGGTGCGGGTGCAGGGGCGCGCCCCCGCGCTCGACGGGCGGCTGGACGACGAGGTGTGGGCGGCGGCGCCCGTGCTCTCCGGCTTCGCGCAGAAGGAGCCGGCCGAGGGCGCCCCGGCCACGGAGCGCACCGAGGTGCGCTTCGTCTACGACGACCACGCGCTCTACGTGGGCGCGCGGATGTATTCCGCCGACCCGAAGGCGATCCAGGCGCCCGTGAGCCGGCGCGACCAGTTCGCGCAGGCCGAGATGATCCGCGTCTCGCTCGACACCTATCACGACCGCCGCACGGCCTACTCGTTCGGCGTCACCGCGGCGGGGCAGCGCCTGGACGCCTACCACCCGCGCGACAGCGAGTCGGTCGACGACTCGTACGCGCCGGTGTGGGAGGCCGAGGTGGCCCGCGATTCGGCGGGGTGGACGGCGGAGCTGCGCATCCCCTTCACCCAGCTGCGCTTCAACCCCGGGAGCGCGCAGACCTGGGGGGTGAACGTGCGCCGCTGGATCCCCAGCAAGGAGGAGGACGACTACTGGATCGTCGTCCCCAAGAGCGTGTCGGCGTGGGCGTCGCGCTTCGGCGAGCTCACGGGGATCGAGGGGGTGCGCCCCGGACGGCGGATGGAGCTGATGCCGTACGTGGCGGCCGGCGCGTCGCTGCGCTCGGGGGTGGACCCGGCGGACCCGTTCCACGACCCGCGCGAGGCCACGGCGCGCGTGGGCGCCGACTTCAAGATGGGGCTGGGGCCGAACCTGACGCTCGACGCCACCGTGAACCCCGACTTCGGGCAGGTGGAGGCGGACCCGGCCGAGGTGAACCTCTCGGCGTTCGAGACCTTCTTCGCCGAGCGGCGGCCGTTCTTCACCGAGGGGAGCCAGCTGCTGGCCGGCGGCGGGGCCAACTACTTCTACTCGCGGCGGATCGGCGCGGCGCCGCGCGGGCCGGCGGGCGGCGACTTCGTGGACCGCCCCGACGACAGCACCATCCTGGGCGCGGCCAAGCTCACCGGGCGCCTTCCCACGGGCCTCTCCGTGGGCGTGCTGGCGGCGGTGACGGGGCGCGAGCGGGCGCGCACCTTCGACGCGGAGGCCGACTCGTTCGGCAGCGTGGTGGTGGAGCCGCCCGCGGGGTACGGGGTGGTGCGCCTGCAGCAGGAGTTCGGGAAGGCGCGCTCGACGGTGGGGACGACGCTCACGCTGGTGGGGCGCGACCTGGAGGAGGGCTCGCCGCTGGCGGCGCGGCTGAACCGCGGCGCGGTGGCGGGCGGGGTGGACTGGAACCTCCGCCTGCAGGGCGGCACCTACGAGGTGGGCGGCGCGCTGGGCTACAGCCACGTGGCCGGCGACTCGCTGGCGCTCCTGCGGGCGCAGCTCTCCTCGGCGCGCTACTTCCAGCGGCCCGACGCGGACTACGTGACGCTCGACCCCTCGCGCACCTCGCTCTCGGGCTACGTGGCCAGCCTGGGCGCGGCGAAGATCAGCGGGAAGCACTGGCTCTGGAGAACCTACGCCACCGCCCGCTCACCCGGCTTCGAGCTGAACGACGCGGGGCGGCTCTCCACGGCCGACGCGGTGAGCGTGGACGGCGAGCTGCGCTGGCGCGAGACGCGGCCGATGGGACCGTTCCGCCGCCTGGACCTGTACGTGACCCCGTACGCGGAGTGGAACTACGGCGGCACGCGCACCGACGGCATCCTCTACTTCGACGCCGAGGCCACCTGGAAGAACTTCTGGCGCAGCTACTTCACTACCTTCTACGTGCCCCGCTCGCAGAGCGACCAGCTCACGCGCGGGGGGCCGCTGATGGGCTCGCCCTCGTCGTGGGCGGTGATCTTCCAGACCACCAGCAGCCCGTCGTCGAGGCTGCGCTGGAACGGGCGCGTCTACTACGGCCGCAACGAGTTCAGCCCGCCGACGGTGCGGCTCTCGGGCGGCGTGTCGGTGCGCCCGGGGCCGCGCTGGCAGCTCTCGGTGGACCCCAACTTCCTGTGGTCGACGCCGGTGCGGCAGTTCATCACCAGCTTCGAGGGCGGCCCGGCGGAGACGTTCGGGCGCACGTACGTGTTCTCGGCGGTGGAGCGGCGCGAGTTCGCGGCGCCGATCCGCCTCACCTACCTGTTCACCCCGGACCTGTCGCTGGAGCTGTACGCGGAGCCGTTCGCCTCCAGCGGGCGCTTCTACGACTTCGGCGAGCTCCCGGCGGCGGGGGCGTACCGGCTGCGCTCCATCGAGGACGACACCACCCGCTTCGTGGACCGCGGCGCCTCGCAGACGGTGAAGCTGGGGAGCCAGTCGCGCACGGTGGACGACTTCGACCTGCGCAGCTTCCGCAGCAACGCGGTGCTGCGCTGGGAGTGGCGCCCCGGGAGCACGCTGTTCGTGGTGTGGCAGCAGGACCGCGCCGACGACCTGGTCCCCGCCCGCCGCGTCAACCCGGGCTCGCTGCTCGGCACCCTCGACGCGCCGGGCGACCACTACCTGGCGGTGAAGCTGACGTACTGGCTACCGGTGCGGTGATATCGAATCCGGTAAAAGACAAAAGACTATTCTCACGCAGAGTCAGCAGTCGAATTCGTGAGAGTGCGGTAAGTTGTTGTGAATCCTTGATGTTCCGGAAGGGCCAACCGGACTCCACGGGCGAAAATACCCGACTCTGCCGCCCAACCTATCCCAAATCCTATCCCACTTGCAACGCCGCCGGAGTGTGATAATCACACCTCGACGGCGTATCTACAGCCTGCCTGCCCGTGCAGCCCGCCAGGGAATCCCCGGCGGGCTGCATCATCATCGGAGGAGATCTCCCCTTCAGAAACGGAGATAACCCACCGTGGCCCCCGTTCTCTTTGTGGTCGTCATGCTAATCGTGCTGCTGCCGCTGATCATCCGCATCGGCAGATTCCTACTAGCCGCGCACGTATGGCTAGTCGCCCTTTTCCTCCCCGCCGGTCTGCTGGTCCGGTACGGCCCGAGCCAAGATATGCGCCTCTTTATCGGTGTGACTTGCGCATGGTCGGTCGCGCTAATCGCGTATCGCATCCGCATGCGCTCCAGAGCGAGAAGCAGACCGCAAGACCGCTAACTCTCCCCCATATCAAGGGGCGGGCCGTACGCCCGGAGCGCTGGCGGCGTAGGCACCACAGGTTCTAGAACACTAGAGGGGCGCTCCCTAGATTGGAGCGCCCCTGCGCTTTCCTATTGACCGTTCAGACGGAGACTCCGATGTCCGCGATAACCGAAATCAAACCCTTCAAGGTCATGGGTGTCACCATCTACCCTCCGCTCTCGGAGAATGACTCCCGGCGGGTGCTCGACTTTGCCGTGGTGCTGGTGGCAAGCCGCGTAGGGGAGGAGCGCCGCCCTCTCCCGGACGACGTTCTAGCGGACATCGCCCGCGCCTACCAGCGCGAGTACCCCGACGCGCGCGGCGACAGCTCAGCATACGGCTGACCCGCCCCGCGCACGAAAACGCCATTTCAACTTAGCCCACTACCGGCTCGGGGGGACAAGCCCCCCGCTCACCTGCCGTGTGTGTGAGTCCTATCCCTTACCGACAGGCGGCTCCATCGCACGGATTTGGGACCGCAGCGCCGCAGCGCGCACGTCGAGTTCTGCTAGGGCCGCTTCGTCATACCGCGGCTGCGTCAGCAACGCAGCGATTTGGCGCGCCACACCGCTTAGTTCCTCTCGAAGGCGCCCAAGTTGCTTGCCGTCAGCGCCGGGTGCATCCAGTGCCATTTTCGCGGTTCTATGCAGTGCGGACTAATTTGTGTCGAGGCCCCACCATCCGGCGGGGGTGCTTTACAGCCACCAGGCCTCTTGGTGTTCCGCCACGTACTTCGCGGATCGCCAGAGCGGAGTGTTGACGCGGTCTGTTTGTGCCTTTACACTGCGGATGCGGTGGTGCCTGCGGTGATCCGCGCCGCGGTGGCCCGCGACCCCTTCCCTCAGGAGGCGAAGGACAATGAAGAAGATGCGGCTGGACCCTGATACCCTCTCGGTGGAAACCTTCGATGCCTCGCCCCGCGAGGGTGGGGCGCGCGGCACCGTGCGGGCACAGTCGGCGTCCACGGAGGGGGAGAGCTGTGACATCTGTCCCGTCACGCATCCGTGTACGCCCGAGGCGGGAAGCTGCGGCTCGTCGTGCGACTTCAACGCGCCGTGTGGCTGCGGCTGGCTTACCGCCGACCCCACCTGTTTTGCCTACCGCTGCTGAGCGGGATTCAGGCGAACCCCTGAATTCCTCCCCTCACCCGGCCCGGTCCTCGGACTTTCGTCCGACGAGCCGTCGTCCAGAAAGTGGCGCAGCTCCCGGTGGTCCGTTGCATCCGACCACCGTAAGACCGGCGGAGGTGCGCGCGCCGCGCTACTCCGCGGCCCCGCCGCCGTCCGATTCCACCGGGCCGGCGCGGGGCGCGTACGTAGGCGCCGGCTTCTGAGGAGGGAATCGGGCGCGTGAACGTCCCGCGCGGGGGGTTGTATGTGCCGCTCACCATCCGGACCCATAGAAACCGTCCGGACCGCGTTCGCCTAGCGAAAATTCGCGGCGGGTCGGCGGGAACGGCGGTAGCTTGGCTGGCGCTACCGGCTTCCGGGGAACTTCGCCGCCCGCCGCCGAATCATCCGCTTTGTCTGCGTGCTCCTCATCCCCCGCAATCGGAAGAGCGAGCTTTTTCGCGCTACTCACCCGCCGCTCACGGTGATCGTCCAGCGCGCCCCGGTACCCTGCCTGTCGGCGGGCTCCCTGCGCACGCTGAACATTCCCTGGGGTACGGTGAACCGTTCCGAAGACGTAACCCCGGCAGGCTGGCGCAGCGGGGGCTCGGCTGGGCGACCAGCTGCGCTACCGTCCGGGCGCATCGTTCTGTGCAAGGTGATCACTCTCCTTTGGCAGAGTCCGGACCCACTCTGGCGGTGAGATACCTGCTTTCTCATGCCCGCTTCGGATTGCAACTAAGACTTCGCGCTCAGTCGCGAGCTTGACCGCACCGTCAGGTAAACGAGCAAGGAGCAAGGCCATTGCGATTGTAGCCACGTCAGCGGCGATGTCCTGCGCTTGAATTCCCCTAACGTACCACTCCACAAGCTTTTGCTGCGTCGCTCGACGCGGAGCGCTTCCGTCCAAGAACAGCCGGAGGCCGGGCGGACTAATGCCGATTGCGCGCGCGACCTGGCGGAGACTCGCCCGTGCCACCGCCTGCCTTGCGGCATCCCGGAGCATCGGCACCGGGACGAGCACGTCCGCCGTGCCCACAACACCTCAGTTGCGCCGCTCGACCGCCCGCCGGAAGCGCGCGGCGACTTCCGCGTAGGGCTCTAGGCCACTCGCCAGCGCGCCAGCATCCGCGAAGGCGACAGCGACGCCATTCAACCCCCGACCGAGCGCCCATTCGGCTACGCACAAGCAAGCGTAAGCCATTCGTCCCATGTTGGCGTCTTCCGCCCCCGGTGTGAGCGAACGCGCGATTACCGCCAGCGGCAGACGGATTTCGTGGTCATAGTCTGCGGTTAGGATTTGCTCCTCTAACGCCTGCATCCCGCACACGGTGAACGGGGCCGTGCGGTCTGCCGCGATCCAGAGCACCAGCGACCGCAGCACCCGCCACGTGTGCAGGACTCCCAATCCCGGAAGCAGAGGCGCCACCCCAAGCGCCACATCGGGCGAGATCGAGTAGGCCACAGGCTGGCCGGGAGTGAGGCAGGCTTGATCAAGTGCGCAGGTCATCATCCGTTGGATTGGCCCGGCGGGGGGGAGCGGGCTGCCGCCCGAGGTGTGACGCCTGTCGGGTAGTGTAGGCCCCGCAGACGATTCCGGTTCGGCTCCTTGCCTCCCCGTGTTCCGGCGTCCCCCAGCTCGCGCCAGGGTGATCCGGCTCCAGCGACAGCCCCCCGCTTCCCGTTCGTTCCGGGCGCCTTAAACGCGCCGTGAGAACGAAAAAGCACCACCCCGAAACGCCGGTCACGTGCGCGCCAGAACATTTCCAAGGGCGCTCCGCGCGGCGCCTGTCCGAGTTCTTCTAGGAAGTGTCGGGTTTAGAGGCGCCTCACAAAAGTCCATTGCAGGTAGCCGAAAATGACTATACGGGGATCATCCCATGTTGCGGGCGTTGCTCGCGGGGTCAAGATGCACGGCCCATTAGCTGCGCCGTGTCACGTGGCGGTAAGTATCTGTAGTGTCATGTGGCGAAAAAGGTGTGACCGCGGCGCTTCACAGGAGTTCAGCAGGTCTTGCACACAGAATCGGCCAAGAGCGGCGACCTTGTAGAAGCCGCCACGGCGCGCCAACTTTTACGCTCAGGTGCGGTACAGTGTCGGGATTAGTGAACAAAGTGCTCCCGCGCAGGAGAATCATGCCCCCGGCTCCCCACATAATCCCGCCGCCACCCGACTGGCCTTACCCGGAAGTCGACGCGATTCTCGCAGAGGGGGACTACGGCCCCGTCTCCCTGGAGCTTTGGCACGACTACCGGCTCGCGCGCCTGTTCGCCAGCACGCCTCCGCACCCGAAAGGCACCCCACCACCGCAGCCTCTTTCGCGCCTGTTCCACAGCAAGCCCTCAGTGGAGGCGGCGGAACGGCTCCGCGCGGCTCAAAACGGCGCGCCCGAGATAGGGGAGGCTTTTCGCACGTTTGCAGCCGCCCGGGCGCGTAATGTCGATGCAGCTGCCCTATCCCGTGCGTGCGCGCAAATCGCAGATTGGGCCGCAGAGCGCTCACTGATGATTACGGCGATAGAGTTTGCCAGGGCGGCGGCAGCAGTTTCTCCCGACGATCCCGAGGCAGCAAACCTCGCCGCGCTCATGCTTCGCCGCGCTGGTGATTGGAAACGCGCGGAGCAATTTTATGCACGCGCCATCGTTCTTGCCCGGCGGCAGAAACGACACCCCGAGCTTGCTATTCGCCAGAGAGCTAGAATCGAATACATCTGTGGACATATCGGAATGGCCGCCCTCCTGTATTCACAGGGGGTGAACCTATTACGGGCGGTGAAGCACCTAAATTCAGCGGCGCGTGTCGCACGCGACGGACATCTTTGGTGGCTTGCAGCCCACGTCCGGCACGATCGGATGTTGCTCCTGTTGGAGAGAGCGGACTTTAGCACAGCGGAAGAAGAAGCGGAGCGTGCAGTCGAACTGTACCCGCTGCATGATCGGCGATTCCCGTTCTTCGTCTCCGATTTTGCGTTAGTCCAAGTGATGCAGCACCGATACAGTGCCGCTGTCCCGCTACTGCAACTCTGCATGGACGTGATCGAACAGCCGTCCGCGCGGGCTGTGGTCGCGAGTATGTTGGCCCGCTCCTACGCGGCTCTTGGTGGTGCTAAGGACGAGTACGAACGGCTCCGGCAGTTGGCCCTAACGCTTGCGCAGAAGCACCCGGAGCACTCGGCCGCCGCGTACTACCACCTGGCCGAAGCCGCGCGGGCGTGCCGCTCGTGGAAAGACGCCGAACAGCACGCCCGACGAGCCTTGGAGCTCGCGAAATCGCGGGGCGACCGCGAGATCGCTCGGCACGCTGAGCGCGTCCAGAGTCTCATTCAGGAACACAGGGTGACGCCGCCATTACGGACGACAGGTCCGGAACAACTGACGGGCGAGCTGCGGGTGCGCCTGAAACGCTGGAACCCGCAGAACCATCGGGGACGAGTGGCCCGGATCCCGTTCCGTAATCAGTGGGTCGCCTAGTCCCTAGTGGCCTGAGCCAAAGCCGAGTCCGCGCCCGGTGCTCGTGCTATCCGTCGTCACGGTCGTCGTCTCGCCACTTGATGAGGCGGCGACCGTTGATGTTGGCACCGGGGCGACCGCGTGCCCGGAACCGAACCCCAAACCGTCGAAGGCCGGGCGGTCGGGCTGGAGGAGTGCGGGCGTCGTCGGCGCCTGATCGCACGCAGCAGCGAGGACGAGCGCGACGAACGAAGCGGCGGCGGTTCGGAGGGTGCGCATCAGTGAAACTCCGTGTTACGGGCTTGCATTTCGTGCACGCCAAGAGGGCGGCCCGTAACGTTGTAACTACCTCACGATTCCCGCCAGCCTGCAAGACCCAAATCACGCACAAGCCCGCCGTCCGACACGGAAAACGGGACTGGGGTGCCTCCCCCGCCTCACCCCGCCTTCCTGTCTCCCCGGCTCCTTGCCTACCGGCTCCCCCGGCTCCCCGGCTCCCCCGGCTCCCCGGCTCCCCCCTCTCCCCGGCAGAGTGCAGGGCTCTCTAGGGACTGTCGCGCGCGTGCGCGCGCGTAACAGTCCCTAGAGGGCCCTCTTCGCGCCCGTCGTCGCCCCGTCCCCGGCCGGGGTACCAGGGTGCAGAAATCCGGGAGCGAGCAATGGGGGTTAGGCGCCTGATCCCACATCGCTTCGCTCGTGGGGGCGCCTAATCCCCTGCTCGCTTTTCGCTGCGCTCAAAGGAACCCCAACTGCCACCCCGCACCCTGCGCAAGCCGACACGCTGGACGCCCGAGGAGTGGGCGCGCGTCGAGGCCATCGCCCGTGCGCGCGGCGTTCCGCCGCTGCGCTACGTGCGGGAGGCGGCGCTTGCCGCGCCGCCCCCGCCCCCGCGCCGCGCCCGGCACGAGCTCGTGCGCGAGCTTGGGCGCGTGCTCAACAACCTGCGTCAGCTGCAGGCCGTGGCCGAGATCGACGGCGCCGAGGCCGCCGCCGCCCGCATCGAGGTCACGGCCAAGCGCACCGAGGCGGCGATCCGCGCGGCGCCCGCGCCCGACACCACCCCGGCCGCGGCGGCGCACGTGATCGTCGCGGCGGGCCGTGCGCTCAACGAGCTGGCCCGCCGCGCCAACACCGACGAGGAGCTACCGGCGGACGCCGAGCTGCTTCCGGCTCTGGCGGCGGTGGAGGATTCGTTTGCTTGGGTGCTCCGGTGATCGGGCAGACGTACCCGTTCGGGAAAGGCTTCCTGGGGCTGGCGCGCTACCTGGAGGCGGGATCGTCCGGCGAGGAGCGCGACCGCGTTGCGTGGATCGAATCCCGCAACCTTCCCACCACCGACCCGCAGACCGCGGCGCGGCTCATGGCCGCCACGGCGTCCCTGTCGCTGCGGACGCAGCGCCCGGTCTATCACCTGTCCATCAGCTTCGATCCCGGCGACCCGGTAGACCGCGAGAGCATGCGCTACGTGGCGGACGCCGTGCTGCGCAAGCTAGGGCTCTCCGGTCACGAGGCCTTGATCGTGGCCCACAAGGACACGGCGCACCCGAACATGCACCTTGTGGTCAACCGCGTGCACCCGGAGACGCGCCGCGCGTGGGAAAACTCGTGGGACTGGCCGAAGATCGAGCAGGCGTTGCGGGCAGGGGAGGTAGAGCTTGGTTTCCGCATCGTGCCCGGCCGGCACGGGCGCGTTCCGGGGCAGCAGCCCGCGCGCGTGCTGCTGCGCGGCGATCCGGCGTTCCTGCACCGCGTGGCCGAGCGGGCTGGCCCGGTGCTGGAGCGCGCGCGCTCCTGGGCCGAGGTGCACGACGGGCTGGCGGCCGTGGGGCTGTCGGTGCGCGTGAAGGGCGGCGGGCTGGTGATCCACGACGACAGCCACGAAGTGAAGGCGTCCGAGGTCGGCTTCTCGCGCAAGACGCTGGAGGCCCGGTTTGGGAAGCACTCTGCGCACCACTTCGCGCAGTCACGCACCGTTGCGGGGCCGTCGCTCGCGCCCGCATCCGCTTCGGCCGTGCCGGAGCCGGTCCGCGAGCCTGAGCCGGAGCCCGAGCCCGTTCCGGCGCCGCAGCCTGAGCCGGTCCCGCTGCCGGTCCCGCCGGCGGCGGTGCGGCGGCAGATGGAGGAAGCCTTCGCCGCGCTAGTGGACGAGGAGGCCGACCGCCTGAAGGAGGCGGGGTTGCGCCTGAAGCTTCAGCACGCGGCCGAGTGGTTCCGCGAGGCGGAGGCGATCCGGAAGACGGAAAAGGCCGTCTCTGAAATCGTGCGCGCGGCGGACGCCGCCGCGCGCGAGGTGGAGCGGCTGGAGGCGTTGACCCGCCGGGCGACGGAAGCAACCGACGTGCTCCAGCCCGCCCTACGCGAGGTGTACGCCGAGCCGAGCAAGTCGAAGGTGGCCGCGCACTACCGCGCAAAGGGGCTGGAGGATACGGTGCGCATCCTCCGCGAGAAGCCGGAAGCGTTCGGGAAGCTGCGGGGTGTGCGCCCGTTGTGGGGGCTCGGTTTGGTGAGGAACACCGACGAGGCCCGCCGCCGTGCGCGCGACCTCGCCGACCTGCTGGAGACGGCCGCGCGGCGCGTGCGGGAGAAGCCGACGCGGGAAGCTCTCTCCGCCGCGCAGGAGCACGCCCGCAAGACGCTCGAGGCGGAGGTGAAGGCGAAAGAAATGCGGCGCGCCCTGCCGCACTCCAGTACGGCGGAGGAGACGGGGATTGCCGTGCTCCGGTCGGTGCTGGCCGAGACGCGCCCCACGTGGGCCGCGCGGGAGCTTGACCGGCTCCTGGCCGACCACCCCGAGGCCGCGCAGCGGGCGGCGCGGGCACTCCAGCGCGCGCTCGACGCCCCGCGTTCGATCCGGAGGGAGCGCGGGCTAGGGCTCTGATTGCGGCACCGGTCCGAACATGGGACTCCGCCCAAGGGGTACGGTCAACGCGCCCGCGGCACGCAAGGCATCGGATTGAATGCGTGCGATTTTTACTGTCGCTTGACGTTCAGGGGGCGGGAGTATTATCTGGATAGGACTTCAGCTTTGGCACGGCAAACTCCGCAACCGGATTCCTTCTGAAGCTCATGGCTGATAACACGGAAATCGCCCAGGCAGCCGCAGCGTCTCCGGCAAAGAGCGCGGCGACAAAGAAACCCAAGACGAAGAAGCAACCAGCAAAGCCCGCGAAGTCGGGCGTAGGAGCTGCCAAGATCGGCTCTAAACGAGAAAAAGGTTATCCCAGCGAGCCTCTGGAGCAGGTGCTGGTTCTGGGGGCTGGAATAGTGAATTATGCGGGTGGAGATAAGATCCGGCGACTGACCCTAATGCAGAAGCTTGGGCGTTCCCCTAACAGCAGTGCTGTGCGGGTTTTGATTACCAACTCCAGCAAGTACGGCGTAACAATCGGTTCGTATAAGGCTGAATGGATCGAACTGACACCGGACGGCCGCATCGCGTGCGATGACACGCAAACCCATCGTGACCGCACCTTGGCGAAGTTTAGGCTAGCAATTCAGAACATTCCACCGTTTAAGGCTATTTATGAAGAGTACGTCAACAAACGCGTGCCAGCGCCGGAGGTCATGAAGGATTTCCTTGAGTCGTCCTCTTTCTACATTGACGACCCTCGCGCGTGTCTCGATGTGTTCGTGGTTAATGCGAAAGATCTCGGCCTCCTGCAAACGATTGGCGGCGCCGAAACACTAGTTTCCGTCGAACACGTCTTGGAAGAACTGGCATCCACGCCCCAATCTCCTCGCGCGTTCGCGACTCCCCCGTTGAGTGCTACGAATGAAATTGGCACCGCAAAGGGGGATTGGGCACAGGTGTGCTTCTACGTGACGCCCATCGGCGAGGAGGGAAGCGAGCAACGGAAACACGCAGATTTGTTTATGGGTTCGATCGTGCAGCCAGCAATCGAGGAACTCGGATTGAGAGTAGTTCGCGCTGACCAGATCGGTTCGCCAGGGATGATTACATCACAAATCATCGAGCATATAAAACGTAGTCGGCTCGTGGTAGCCGATCTCTCGACGCTAAATCCCAACGTATTCTACGAAACGGCGCTGCGCCACGCATGCCGTCTACCAATTGTGCAAATCATTAGGAAAGTCGACAGAATTCCTTTCGATACGAACCAAGTACGGACCGTCGTTATCGATACCACGGACATCTATACCTTGGTACCCAAGATTGCGACGTATCAGGCGGAAATTGCCACTCAGGCTCGCGCCGCGCTCGAAGATCCGGAAAACGCTGGCAATCCCATAAGCGTGTTCTACCCTGCTTTTTGGAAATAATCCATCTCCTTATTCGGTCAGTACGGCAGTTCCGAAAAGAGTTCCAGGAGATGCGGGGGCCGTCCATGCTCGCGGCGGCGTCCCGGCCCTCCGGGCGCGTATCCCTCATATCACGCGGTCCGTCCGTCGGCGTCGTGCGCAAGAACGGGGTAACAAGCGGGGGCAGGTGTGCCGTCTAACCCCCCGCCCCCTCTTCGCTTATGCCCGGCCTCATCCCACGCCCCCATGTCGCCCGCTTCGCGGGCGTGTGGGGGCGCCGCCTTCGGGAAAGATTGAAAGTCCCTTCGGACGGCGCCCCCACAACAACCGGCCCCGTTCGTTCTCCCCGGCGCCCGTGCGGCGCGGACTCCCTCACTGCTGACGGGCTGCGCCCGTCTCAACGGTTTCCGGCCTGCGGCCGGGAGCGGTTTCCCGCGTCAGGCCGTGGCGCCCTCGGCCGCGGCTTGCGCGCATCCCCGGCTTCTACGGCTCGCGATCAGGCGGGGTGTGGTGGCGGGGCCGCCTACGGCACGCGGCGGCTCCTCGGCGCGCTGCGGCGCCCCTCGGCTCTGCGCTGAGGCCCCGCCATGCCACACCAGCCCACTCCCACCGACCTGCCCGACGAGTGGCGCGCGCTGGCGGCCCAACAGCGCCGCCTGGGCGCCGACGCGCAGGCCCGCATCCTCGACTTCTGCGCGGACGAGCTCGCCGCCGCGCAGGTGCGCGCAGGTGACGAGCTTCTGAGCCTTCGCCGCGCCGCCCATGAGTCCGGATACAGCACGGACCATCTGGGCCGCCTGCTGCGCGAAGGGAAGATTCCGAACTCCGGGCGCAAGGCCAAGCCCCTCATCCGCCGCCGGGACTTACCCCAGAAGGCAAGAAAAGACAAGGACGATCCTTGTTTTTCTGACCTGAGTGGGTATGTTCCGGACAGGCTCTTCCGGGACATCATCCACTCCAAATTCGGGGAGCGATGATGCCCAAGGCGAAGCAGCCGGCCAAGTCCGGCAAGAAGTGCTGGTCCGAGTCCTTCGGAGTCTACGGGGCGACGATCCGCATTGCCGAGCGGGAACCGGGGGGAGTCCTGTACCTGCTCTGGCTTGACAATCGGGGTAAACAGCAGAAGCGGAGCTTGGGGCACCGCGACCGCAAGCAGGGGCGCAAGCAGGCGTTGGAGCTTGCGAACGCGATGGCCGAGCCCGGCGCGGGCGCGGCGCCGGAGAAGTCCGCCGCCCCGCTCACGCTGGCCGAGGGGATTGCGCGCGCGTTCGATCCGTTGCGCGGCGCGTACCCCGGCGCGACGAAGCACGCGCGGCAGGCCAAGATGTACGCGGAGCGCGCCGTCGCCCTGCTCGACCGGCGCCTCACGTGGGCCGAGCTGACGCCCGGCATGGTGCTGTATCTGGTGCGCTTGCTGGCGAGGCGCAGCAAGGACGGGCGGGGCAGGGTCGCGGCCGAATACACGTGCGTTGTGCTGTACGCGGTCGCTTCGTGGCTGCGGCAGGAAGGGTTGATCCCCGACACGGCCGCCCTGCCCCGGCCGCGCTGGAAGATCAAGGTGAAGGAGGAATGGCGGGTCGCCACGGGGCACCGGGCCGAGACGAAGCGGCCCCGGCACACCGTGGACGAGGTGGCGGCGATCTTCGCCGCGCTTCCCCAGGGTGATCCCCGCCTGCGGCTGCTGGTGGAGCTTGCCGCCGAGCTTCGCGCGGGACAGGCGGTGCGGGCGCGGCGCTCGGACCTGCACCTTGGCACGGGCGGCGGCTTCGGGTTGGGCCGCTTCGTCGTCCACGGAGCCGGGAAGAAGCACGGCGAGGTTGTTGACCTGCACCCGGAGCTTCGGGCGCTGGTGGACGAAACCCTCTCGTCCGGCTACCTGGCCGAGGCGGAGGCCGCTTACCAGCGCGGGGAGATTTCGGATTACTACCTGTTCCCGGTGGGCAAGCTCCGGCGCGGCTCAGTGCCCGTAGAACGCGCGACGAGGCAGGCGCTATCGTACGTGTCGCTCCGCATGATGTTCGTGGCTGTGGAGGCGATTGCGGGCGTCGAGCACCAGGAGGGCCGCTCCTTCTACGGCCTGCGCAGGCAGGCGACGGACCTCGCGCCCGAGTTCGCGCAGGACGCGCGCGTCCTCAACCGCCTGACCGGCCACGCCGACAGCGCCACGCGCGAGCGCGTGTATCAGGACCCGCAGAACGAGCGGGTGCGCGCCCGCGCCGCCGAGGCGCGCCGCAGCATGCGCAACTTCCTTCGCGGGACGGAGCGCCCGGAATCACTCGCGGCGTGAACCTATCCCATCAGCTATCCCACCCGGTATCGGCAAGCGAACGCCCCGGCAGCGCAAGTCTCTGTCGGGGCGCCACTTAGGAAGGTGCTAGGCAGCCGGGAAGCAACGCGGTTTTTCTGCCGCAGAGTCAGCAGAGAAACACCTCTGTTGACTCTGCTGACTCTGGGTGAGACCTGCTGTGTTTTCCCGGACCTGTAAAAACCTCACCCGCGGAGATCTCGCGCTCCGCCGGCTCCAGCGCGGCCGCGGGCAGCCCCCGCCCTGGCGCCTGGCGCGCCTGTCCCTCCCCCGACTTCAGGGGAGGGACTTCGGCGCTTCGCGCGACGGAACTGCGTGGCAGATGCGGTTGAAGCCTCGCGGCTGTTTGCGAGGCTTTCCGTGGTTCCAGCGAGTGTCTTCAGGCACTCGCACCACGAAGGGCGCCGAAGACCATCCTCGGCGCCCTTCGAGCGTGAGAGATCCCGCCGCGGCTAGTTCGGCCGGCGGCCGCGGGCCTGGAGCACGCGTCCCAGCTCGGCCACCAGTTCGGGCGGCTCGCACGGGAGCATCAGCACCGCGAGGGCGCGCGGGGGGAGCCGGTCGGCGTCGGCCACGCGGGGGTCGGTGGTGAGGCAGATGATGGCGAGCTCTTCGTCCGCCGCCCGGGCCAGCTCGCTGTAGCGGCTCCACGGCAGCAGCCCGTGCCGGCCGACGCTCACGACCGCCGCCGCCAGTCGCTGCGACTGCGCCAGGAGCACGCACTCGCCCGCCGAGCTCGCGTGGACCAGCGCGTAGCCGGCGTGCTCCAGGAAGGGGCCGTACACGGCGTGCGCGTCGGCGTCCGCCGCGGCGAGCAGCACCCGGGGGCCGGGAGCGGAGGCCAGGGGAGGACCCGGGCGGGGCTGGACCTCTGCCGGCCGGCTGTCCGGAGTGCGTGCGTACATCGTGACCTCCCCTTCGTTGGCGCCAGCTCGCGACGGACGATCCGTCTCCCTCGACATCGGCGGCGCGTACCGCTCCCTTGATGTAGTACCCGGCCCGCTGTTTGTTCCCATCCGCAAGTCTATATCTCCCAATCAGTTAAAGTGATCCTTGGTTATTCGCCTGAAATCAGCATTGGAGGGCATAGAACGAAAGAACCCATGTCGCATCTTCTTGAGCCGCGGTAAGATGGGTGGTGTCGAAGCAACCATCCGTCCGCGAACCCTCGAAAGCACGACATGGGTG